>NZ_JCACKG010000014.1:0-28056 GCF_059505265.1 Myxacorys chilensis
TCGCCTTTTAGCTTATTCAGCCCAACTTCACATAATTATCAACACAACCTAGCAATGAGCTAGCTAGGCTACCTTGGAATAATTTAGGCGACGGAATCCAAATAGATCTAGAAACAACTTTGTACAAGAAAGAGAACGTTTACCGAGTGCGATTTAACGACTACGGTGAAGTGAGCGGGCAACTAGGGCGGGTGACTCTATCTGTTACTTCAAGCAGTGCTAAAAAGCGATGTGTCATTGTGTCTAGCTTACTTGGATCAATGCGTACAGGAGAGAGCCACCCTGAGAAAAAAGACCCAAAGTGTGATTAATCTGTAGCCTGGTTCAGTTCTTTGGCATGTTGCGTTTTCTGGCGATCAAGCTTGAAGATTACTGTAGCTAAGGGAGGCAAGCAGAGATCGAGGGAGTAAGAGAAATTTTGGTATGCCCATTCATCTGTCCACTTGCCGCCCAGGTTACCCATATTACTGCCACCATAATCACGAGCGTCACTATTTAAGAGTTCTGTGTAGAACCCGGGTTCAGGAACGCCAACTCGGTAATGGCTATGTGGCTGAGGCGTAAAGTTGCAAACCGTCAAGATAAAATCATCTGACTGCTGATCGCGACGGATAAATGAGACAACGCTATGCCGATTGTCGCTACAGTCGATCCATTCAAATCCTTCTTGAGCAAAATCTTGCGTATAAAGGGCAGGTTCACGGCGATAAAGAGCATTAAGGGCAGAGACAAAGTTTTTAAGCTTTTGATGAGGGTCAAACTGGAGGAGATGCCAATCCAAATCGCTCCAGACATTCCACTCACTCCATTGACCAAACTCCATGCTCATAAATAGGGTCTTCTTGCCCGGATGGGTGAACATAAAGGCATAGAGACATCGGAGGTTCGCAAACTTCTGCCATTCATCGCCCGGCATCTTGCCGATCATATTGCTTTTTCCATGCACCACTTCATCATGCGAGAGTGCCAGCATAAAATTCTCGCTGTGGTTATACCACATGCTAAAGGTGACGTTATTCTGATGAAACTGACGGAACCAAGGATCCATGTGGAAATAATCCAACATGTCGTGCATCCAGCCCATGTTCCACTTGAGATTGAACCCTAAACCACCCACATAGGTAGGCCAAGACACCATTGGCCAAGATGTCGACTCTTCAGCGATCGACAAAACGCCAGGAAAATAGCTGAAAATAGTATGATTCATCTGCCGCAGAAAGTCGGCAGCCTCAATGTTTTCTCGCCCGCCGTATTGATTCGTTACCCATTCACCTTCTTTGCGCTGATAGTCCAAATAGAGCATGGAAGCAACGGCATCGACGCGAATTCCATCGATATGGTATTTGTCAAACCAGAAGAGCGCGTTGGCGACGAGGTAGTTTCGCACCTCATGACGCGCATAGTTAAACACTAGGGTTCCCCACTCTTTGTGTTCACCCTTGCGAGGATCAGCGTACTCATACAAGTGGCTGCCATCAAAGAATGCAAGCCCGTGACCATCTTTGGGAAAGTGGCCTGGAACCCAATCTACGATCACACCAATTCCGTTCTGATGGCACTGATCCACAAAGTACATGAAATCTTCAGGAGTGCCATAGCGGGAGGTGCAAGCGTAATGTCCAACGACTTGATATCCCCATGATCCGTCGAATGGATGCTCTGCGATCGGGAGCAATTCAATGTGAGTAAACCCTAACTCCTTCACGTAAGGAATGAGCTTATCTGCTAATTCCCGATAGGTTAAGAATCGCGCGCCTGGCTTTAGTTCTGAAACAAGCACCGCAGGCATGGTTTCTCCATCGGATAGTATGGCGGGTTCTGTGGAGGAGGTATGTAGCCAAGACCCAACATGTACTTCATAGACCGAGATGGGCTGCGCTAGGTCGTTGTGACGCCGCTTCTCTATCCACTCTTGATCCGTCCACGTGTAGGAATCTAGATCGGTGACAATCGATGCCGTTTTAGGACGGATTTCCTGCTGAAAGCCATAGGGATCAGACTTTTCGTAGATGTGCCCTTCGTTGTTCTTAATTTCATATTTGTAGTGCGTGCCTACGGTCAATTCTGGAATGAACAGTTCCCAAATTCCGATAGACCCTTTCCGCATTTGATGCTTGCGCCCGTCCCAGTAGTTGAAATCGCCAATTACAGAGACATTGCGAGCGTTAGGTGCCCAGACGGCAAAGTAAACGCCTGTGATCCCGTTCTGGGTTGTGAGGTGCGCTCCGAGCTTTTCGTAAATTCGATGGTGATTGCCTTCGGCAAATAGATAGGTATCAAGTTCAGTCAAGAAGGGAGAGCGGAAGGCGTATGGATCGTAGATCACGCGCTCAGCTTCGCCTTCTTTAATTCGCAACTGGTAGTTCACCAAATCGGGAGTATCGATCACGCATTCAAAGAAATGGGGATGATGCAGCGATCGCATCGGATACTCGCTTCGCTGCTCTGGAAACACGACCGATACCGCTTCTGCATTCGGTTGGTAAGCTCGCACCACCCAAACGGATTTGCCATCCTGCTCACTTTGATGAGGGCCAAGAACCTCAAATGGGTCGTGATGCTGGTTCCAAACAATCCGTTCTACCTGGTCTGGGGCGATCGTCATAGACATGAAGCTTACCTACCTTAAAAATCAGTTGCTTAACGGCATAAAAACAAAATTTAGAGAGACCCTAGGTTAAGGATCTGTAATAAACCGTAGCAAATCATTGCAAAAGCTACAAATAATTGGTGCTTTATTTCTCCAATCATAGATCTGGTTTGTAGATTGTCACCAAAGGTGTCCTGTTTTGCAATGAAAAACCCCAATCCAGTTTGGAAAGGGGCTACAGAGTTTTGAAATGGGCGTTTAGCTGAAATCTAGATAGAGCCTTTGCCAGCGATGAAGCGAGCAACCAGGTCAGGCGCTACCTGTGAATGTCACTTCTGGAAATTTAGATTGAGCTTCTGACATGGGGCGCTTTCTGCCCTCTTCCTGCCAATAGTTGATCACTTCAGTGGCTTTGTTAAGCAACTCGACACGATCGACCTCGGTAATCCAATGCTTCTTTTCTAATTCGGTTTTTAGCTGTTCCCAGGCATCGTTGCGGGGCCAAAAGAAGTAGGACGTTAGGGGGCTTGTCCCTTTGCCTACGACTTGATCAACCGCTAAAGCAACGTTCTCTTCTAACCAAAGAACTTTTAGAATAAACTTCGACAAAATCTAACCTCCAGCGCAGTCCCAAGCTTGCTTATCTACAGTCTGCTATTCTACCGCACAGTTTTAGTAGATGATGGAAATCTCTGAAATTGCTACAGGGATTTTTATGAACGGTTCTAGCGCGATCGCAGTCTTTGATATTGATGGTGTAATTCGAGATGTGGGAGGGTCTTATCGCCGGGCTTTGGCGGATACCGTTGAGCGATTTACGGGCGAAAACTCTCGACCGTCTTCTCAAGAGATTGATGCGCTGAAATCAGAGGGGCTTTGGAACAACGATTGGGAAGCGTCTCAAGAATTAATTTATCGCTACTTTGAGGCACAGGGGCAGCCCCGAAACGAAGTGGATTTGGAGTACCAAGATCTAGTCGCGTTCTTCCAATCTCGCTATCGCGGAACTGACCCGGAAAACTGGACAGGGTACATTTGTCAGGAGCCATTGCTGTTGGAGTCAAATTACTTCGATGCGCTAACGATCGCAGGAATTCGGTGGGGATTTTTTAGCGGAGCAACGCGAGCGTCGGCAACCTATGTATTGCAAAAACGGTTGGGATTAAAAAATCCGGTTTTAATTGCGATGGAAGATGCTCCGGGTAAACCTGATCCGGTGGGACTTCTAGAGACAGTTGATCAGCTCGAACCAGAAGCATCACCGTTACCTGCTCTCTACATTGGAGATACGGTAGCGGACATGTACACCGTCAGTAATGCGGCTGTCTTGCGCTCAAACCGTCGCTGGATTGGGGTTGGAGTCTTACCACCGCATGTTCACGAAACGGAAGAACGTAAGTCCGCTTATGCTCAGACCCTTTACGCGGCAGGAGCGATCGTTGTTTTAGACACGGTGCGAGATTTAACCCCAGAACGAGTGAGTCAGCTTGTTACTGGAGGCTAAGGAATTTTTCTAGAGCAGCCACCATGGTCGGAGGCCAACGCCGTACCGTTTTAACCCAGTTGATATCTTTGTAGCGGTTATCGAGTCCTACGGCAGACACCCACTGGCTTTCCGCTTCTCCTTTTTTGCCAGCAATCCATAGAGCGGCAGTGAGAGCGGCTCTCATATCGGCAAATCTGGGATATTTCCGAACGAGGTTTCGCATGTTGCGGATGGACTCATCAGTTTGACCCGCTTGATATTGAGCGAGGGCATGATTGGCGCGAGCAAAGGCATAGTCTGGGGCTAACTGGAAGGCTTTTTGATAGTCAGCTAGAGCGGTATCCCATTGTCCGAGTCCCGCTTCAGCGTTGCCGCGATTGTTGAATGCGGCTGGATCGTTGGGGTCAAGGTCTAACACGTGATTGTAATCTGCGATCGCGTCCTCCCATTTCCCTAAGCCCTCTAACGCTGCGCCCCGGTTGAGGTAGGGATCAGGAGCATCAGGAGCGAGTTCCATGGCTTTGTTAAAGTCCGCGATCGCATCTTCTAGCTTATTTTGACTGACCTTTGCATTCCCTCGATTGCTCCACACTGCGGCATTATCTGGCAATAGCGTTAGAATCTCCGTCCAATGCTGCTCTGCCGTTGCAAAATCACCCTTGTTCGTCGCATCAAACGCCTCCTGCCTCAGGGTTGAGAGTTTGTCAAAAAGCTCTTGAGCGGACGGCTGTTCGATTGGCTGTTCAACTAGCTGTTCAACTAGCTCAGCCGCTAGAACGGGTAACGCGCTTAAGCATAGACAACTCACCAGCAGAAGCACCAAGATTGACTTCAGCGATCGACGAATCATGTAACACGCTCCAATAGCTAGAACAGAAAAATTAGGACAGAAATGTAAGTTGGCTTTCGGGAGGCTGATAGCCCAAATGTTTCCAAGCGGCAGTGGTGGCGATGCGACCTCGTGGGGTGCGGCTGAGATAGCCGATCTGCATTAGGTAGGGTTCGTAGACCTCTTCGATCGTTTGAGCATCTTCTCCGGTGGAGGCAGCGAGGGTTTCAAGTCCTACGGGTCCGCCATTGTGTCGCTCGATCATGAAGCTGAGCAGGCGTCGATCCGTCCAGTCTAAGCCGCAGGGATCGACGTTAAACAGTTCGAGGGCTTCAGCGGCGATCGCTTGGTTCACTTTTCCGCGTGATTTCACCTCTACATAATCGCGGACTCGTTTTAATAGCCGATTGGCGATGCGAGGCGTGCCGCGAGATCGGCGGGCAATTTCCTCGGCTCCGCAGTAGGTCACCGAGGTCTTGAGTAACGCCGCGGTTCTGAGGACAATTTCAGTCAGTTCATCGAGTTCGTAAAACCGCAGGCGTTGGACTAAACCAAAGCGATCGCGTAGGGGAGAGGTAAGCGATCCAACTCGCGTCGTGGCACCAATAAGTGTGAAGGGGGACAATTTCAGCGATTGCGTCCGAGCGGAGCTTCCTTTGCCAAGAATAATATCGACCCGAAAGTCTTCCATTGCTGGATAAAGAATTTCTTCGGCAACTCGCGATAGACGATGAATTTCATCGATAAACAGCACATCCCCAGGCTGTAGACCCACCAAAAGCCCCATGACATCGCGAGGACGCTCTAACGCTGGAGCGCTGGTAATCTTGCACTGTACTCCTAACTCGGCGGCTAGAATCAGCGACATTGTGGTTTTGCCAAGTCCAGGAGGACCATAAAGCAGTAAATGATCCAGCGATTCTTTTCTAGCTTTCGCCGCTCGAATGGCAATATCTAAAACTTCTTTGAGATCTTTTTGCCCAACGTACTCTGCTAAACGTTGGGGACGCAGTTTTTCTTCCTGCCTGCCATGCTCTTCTGGTTCAGGTTCAGCTTGCAGCACAGCAGCGCGACCTTGACTGTGATCATTGCTGTGATCATTTGAGTCAAGATTAGCTTGCAAGACAGCCGTTCGAGGAGATTTAGGAGGTTTACTGCCGCCAGAAGCAGTCTTCACACTCAACGGGAGTTGCCCGGACTGCGCCTCGTCAGACTTGTCTGGCTCAGGAGACTGCTTTTTAGAGGAGATAATCGCCATAATTGAGAACAATCATACCTGTAGACATTCAACCCGTAGACATTCAAAAAGATGGAGATTCAGCCACAGTTTCTAGTTTCTGACCCCATTCCATTTGAGCAAGCCATTGATCTCACCCAATCACTAATGGCAGCATTACAGCACGATCGCTTGACAGAAGCAGAACTTGAAAGCATCATAACCGCCTTGGTTAAAACTGAAAACGGCGCACGGGGATTTTTCGTCACTTATCTGACCGATCAGCAGCCCACTGCCGATCAATCGTCCCCGGCGGTAGTGGCAGCGCTGCGATCGTCCCCAGAGATCGTAAGTGAACTGCTGGTGAAAAATCTTGCCATGTCAACCGCCATGATAGTAACTCATACCGGAAATCAAAACCTCGAATTAGCTGCCGGATCAGAGCGAGTTCAACGGCGAACAATTGAGTTAATGAAGCAGACACAAATTGAGGCGATTTTCGTCAAGCTAGAGCAGTTGCGCCGAAGCATAGAGACGCATGGTGTAGAGACCCTTACGGGGGAGTTCCAGAGCTTTTTGCAGCGCTGGAACTATAACGAAGCCCAACGACGAGCGATCGCACAGGTGATTTCTAGGGTCATGACCTGATATTCTGACAGGAATTATGTTACGTCTGAGCATAAGTACTGTTTGAGCAAACCACACATTGTTTAAGCAAAGTTTAAGCAAATGTTTAAGCAAACCCACGTTTTGAGCTAGGGAAGGGGAAACACAATTTGTTGAACTCTGTCAAAGCTGTCACTCGCAGCGCGGCTAGAAATGCCCGAAAAGTACTAATTCTGCGACCCTGGTTGGTGAAACTTGATCTGCTCAGAACCCTTGTCCAACGGGATTTAGATGCACGATACAAAGGCTCGGTGCTGGGCAACGCTTGGGCATTGCTAAACCAGCTTGCTCAGCTATTGGTTTACACCTATTTATTTTCTGTTGTTCTAAAGCTCAAATTAACGCTTAAAGGATTGCCAGCAAACGACTTTACGTTTGGGCTTTGGCTGTTTGCCGGTCTGATTCCGTGGGTGGCGTTCACGATGGGCTTGAGCCAGGCTGCAAACTCAGTTGTTGCCCAGCCGAGTTTGGTCAAGAAAGTTGTGTTTCCGCTTAGTCTGTTGCCCCTTGTGCCCATCCTTTCTGCATTTATTGAAAGCTCAATGGGCTTGATGCTGCTGATCACGTTTGTCGCCTTCTCCATGCAAACCATTCACAGTACCCTTTGGCTATTTCCCTTAGTTTGGATTCCGCAACTGCTGCTCACGGCAGGATTAAGCTATTTAGTCGCAGGCTTAACGGTTTTCTTAAGAGACATTCCGCAGACCGTTGGTGTGATTCTAAATCTCTGGTTTTACGTTACACCGATCGTTTATCCGGCAACCATGATTCCCGAACAGTGGCGATTTTGGGTGTTTTGGCTCAATCCCATGACCGCGATCGTCGAACTGTACCGGGATTTAGTATTAGTGGGAAAAATACAGCATTGGCAGGAATTGGGTGTTGCTACAGGTGTATCGATTTGTATGTTCGCGATCGGAGTTACCGTCTATCGGCGGTTGCGTCCTGCTTTTGCAGATGTGCTGTAACATTTGAGTTATTTGAGGTGTGAGCGTTAGAGGAAGCAACACAACGGTATGAGTGAGAGCATTATTTCTCTGAAAAATGTGTCCAAGTGCTTTAAGCGGTATGCAAAGCCTGTCGATCGCTTAAAAGAACTACTGCTTCCAAGAAAGAGCCAAGCTGACGTGTTTTGGGCACTGCAAGATATTCAATTAGAGATTTTCAAAGGCGAAACAATTGGCATCGTCGGTCGGAATGGGGCTGGAAAAAGTACGCTACTTCAACTGATCACAAAGACGCTGACACCAACTACTGGAGAGATTGGTGTCCACGGTCGTATTTCTGCCCTACTAGAACTCGGAAGTGGATTTAACCTAGAATTTACTGGACGGCAAAATGTGTTTTTTAATGGTCGAATTTTAGGGTTAACACAGGCAGAAATCGAGGCAAAGTTTGACGAAATTATCGCTTTCGCGGATATTGGAGACTTTATCGATCAGCCCGTCAAAACCTACTCTAGCGGCATGTTTGTGCGTCTTGCTTTTGCCGTTGCGGTCAATACCGATCCAGATATTCTGATTGTGGACGAAGCATTAGCGGTGGGAGATATTTTCTTTCAGCAAAAATGCTTTGACCGGCTGCGACAGATGAAAGAATCAGGCGCGACGTTACTCTTTGTGTCCCATGATTCCGGTGCCGTTTGCAAGTTGTGTCACCGAGCGATTTTGATCGAGCATGGCAGAATCGTTCTTGATGCCTTACCTAGACAAGTTGTGGATCTATATCAGGCTAAGTCTCTTCAGCAGCAAGACGTTGAGCCAGAATTGACTGAAATTACCGTTTCTCCCAGTTTCGCAACCGAAGACGATGCCTCCTCTACTATTGCGCTCACCTCAAAAGCCGCCATAATTCAGTTTGTTCGGTTTCTCGATGAAGACGATCAAGAAATTTACTCCATCACCAGTGACTCTCTGTTGCACCTCTCGATCGGCATTCTATTTAGGGAGGAGGTAGATGATCCGCACGTTGGATTCAAGATTCGTACCCGTATGGGAGAGGTCATTTTTGAATCGAACACGTTCTGTATGGGTAGATCCATTGGAATTGTGTCTGCTGGGACACTGTTGAATGTTCGATTTCGCTTTGAGGTGCCTTTAATCCCACAGGATTACACGATTACAACAGGAGTCGCAAGTGGCGGTGTGGGAGAGCATCAGTTCGAGCGATCGCTAGCCGTGAATCACAACACTGCTGTCTTAAAAGTCCTCAGAAACCAAGATACAATCCTCTGGAACGGGGTTGTAAATTTGAATCCAACCGTGACGTTCTCTAAGCAAAGTAGTCTCGAAAATCAACCGTTCTCCTCTAAGCTTTGATCAACCGACCCGAATGGCTTTAGCTGAATCGCTACTCAAAACAATCCAGCCCTATACGATGGTGACTCAAGACAGGTTAGAGAACCTCGCGCTCTTGGGGAAATACCTCAACATTGATCAAATTCCTGGGGATTTTGTTGAGTGTGGAACTTATCGTGGCGGAACGGCTGCCATTCTCTCGCAATTCTTGGAGCAGTCGAGGCATCTTTGGCTGTACGACAGCTTTGCAGGTATGCCAGAGACAACCGAGAAAGACGGCAATGCGGCAAAACAGTGGGTGGGCAAATGCGTGGCGTCGGAGCAAGATGTTCGAGAAGTGCTGCGATTAGTAGGGATGTCCCCAGAACGCTACACAATTCAGCCAGGATGGTTTGAGACGACGTTTAAGCAGAAATTACCTCAGCAAGTTGCCCTGCTCCATTGTGATGCGGATTGGTACAACTCAGTTCTGCTGGTGCTTGAAACGTTTTACCCACTGATGCCAGTTGGAGGGTGTGTGATTTTGGATGATTTTGGACATTGGGAAGGTTGTCGAGAGGCCTTTTATGAGTTCTGCGATCGCCACCAAGAACGCCCCGTTTTAGAACGGGTTGGAACTGATCAAGCCTTTTGGATTAAGGGACGCACCCACAACCGAGTGCCGATTTCAGCGCTTCACCAACACCCAGTTCTGCCCTCAGGAGTTCAAGCAGAACTGCAAGCCTCTCACCTTCAGATCACACAATTGCAGCAGCAGATTAGCCAGATTCAGACCGAGATGGAAGCCATGCGATCCAGCAAATTTTGGCGCTTAAGAACCCAGTGGATTCGCCTAAAACAGACCCTTGCACCCAATCGGCCTTAGAGAGGACAAACGATGTTTAGCATGATGTCGGCGGAAGAGCGCCAGTATCTTTATGATTTTGCAAAAGAGGAGTACACAGGACAGGGGGCGATCGCGGATCTGGGGTGTTGGCTAGGTGCATCCACAACGGCGATCGCACGGGGGCTTCAGGAAAACAACGATCCGAAGTTACGCAGCACAACCATTCATGCCTTTGACATTTTTGAATGGGAACCCAGCATGGAGTTTATGGTGAAAGGAACTCCGTTACAGCATCGCTTCGCTTCGGGAGATAATTTCTTAGAAGAATACTTAAATCAGATTGCACCTTGGAAAGATCAAGTCCAAGTTTATGCTGGAGATTTGACTCAATTCCAGTGGAACAATGGCGCGATCGAGTTCCTGTTTGTAGATGCGATGAAAGGATGGAATCTAGCAGACAGCATTGTTCGCATCTTTTTTCCAGCTTTGATTCCTGGAAAATCAATCGTCTTTCATCAAGATTTCTCCTACTACGGGACATATTGGATTCACCTTGTCATGTATCGGTTGCGATCGTACTTCCAGCCGGTCAAAGATATTCCGAATTCCTGGGGCGTGGCCTTTCGATATGAAAAACCAATGCCAGCGGAGCAGCTTCAAGCCACTTACGACTTAAGGGACTTCTCCATCGATGAGATTGATCAAGCCTTTGAGTATTCTGCTCAGATCGTAGGCGAGGAGAAGCGATCGCAGATTATTGGCGCAAAAGTAAAAGCTCTCTTTGAAGCAGGCGAGCCCCAACGGGCGCATCTCACCCTACATCAAGCCATTGCGTCTCATATTTCAGACGCCGAGCTGTATCTGCCGCTAGGATTAAGCTTTGCCGCTCAGATGATGAGCTATTTCAGCCAGCCAAGGGAAAATGAGGAGCCTCTAAAAACGCAGATTCAGAGCCTACAAGCTGCCCTGCAGCAGACCGACGCTCAACTAAAAGACGCTCAAATCAAGGTGGACCAGCTGCATGCCACCATCAACGTAATGCACCGTAGCAAATTTTGGCAGCTACAACAGAAATGGACTCGATTGAAGCGCTTCTTGGGCTTGCTATACTGAGTTCGGTTTAGTGAATAAGTGTGGCAATTATGGTGGCGAGTGCAAAGCAGCCTTCAGTGACGGATTTTAAGAACACTGGAGAGCGACATATTCCCGTTCAGGCCGGAGATGATATGTCGTTAGCGAATGTGGATCACATGATTCGCTATGCCTTCACTGCCCCTTTTGTGAAAGATAAACGGGTTCTCGATATTTCCTGTGGAAGTGGGTACGGGTCGCAGTTCATTGCCTTACAAGGTGCCCGTGCCGTCGTTGGCGTCGATGTTGATGAGGACTCTATCCGGTTTGCCTCCACGTTCTACAGTCATCCTCACGTCAAGTATATTCAGTCGGATGCCCATTCCATTCCCTCCCTTGAAGACGCTTCGTTTGATGTGATTGTCTCCTTTGAGACGATTGAACATTTGCAATACCCAAGACAGTTTCTGTCTGAATTACGTCGCCTTCTAAAGCCGAGTGGACAACTGTTTATTTCGTGCCCCAACGACTACCGAGCTACGCCTTGGCTGAGTCCATTTCATCTACACAAGTTCCGGTTTACCGAATTTCGAGATTTATTTCTGAGTGTTTTTGGAGAAGGAGTTCTGATTGGGCAGCACTTTGTGGTTGCGAGTTGTTTAGTCAAGCCGATCGCACCCGATTCTAAAACGGCTTGGTTACAAGAATATAAAAAATCTCTTCCGCCTGATTTCTTCGAGCGGCAGTATCTTGAGCATCTTTCCTCCATCGAAAATGGAGAAGGCTATCTAGCAATTTACGGCGTGGATGAGAGCTTGATTCAGAATCAGATGAGTATTTCTCAGAATGCATTTCAAGTGCTGATGCGGAATCTGTGCGATATGACGCAAGTGCACAATCATACGGGGCAGCTACATCAACAATTGCACCAACTTCAATCCGAACTCGCGCACATTACTCAGGTAGCCGCGCAAGCCCAAGAACGAATTCGGGCTATGGAAAGCAGCAAATTTTGGCGACTGAGAATGCTGTGGATTCAGATTAAGCGAGGACTGAGATTACCTGTTAACGAATAGGCGTCATTTCGGGCGATCGCAACCTGTCGTGAGAGAATTAAATCAATGGGGAACAGCAAGTTCTGAACGCTGCGATCACTATGGTTTCAGGCAAAGTAAAGGTTAGGCTTACGGATAGCTGGACTACCGTATTCAGAATACGCTCGATGTAGATTAGATTCAGTATTCAAGCAACATTTAGAGATCTGCAAATGGATAAAACCACTGAACAAGTTGTACCAAATTGTCCCCTAGACGATTTCAATGTTTTTCTTCACGAATTACGCAGTCGTGAGTTGCAGAAGATTCCAGGTGGGGCACAGGTTTTCTTGAGCGGTGGTTGTTCAGGCGCTTGGTATTTTGAGTGGATCAAGTCAAATTATGCGGGCATCACTAAACACATTGGCGTTGAAGCGTATTCCCCCCGGCCTGATAGCTTACCGCCTGAGGTTGAATGGATTAATAATCACCTTGGAAACATGTCTTCCATCGCCTCTTCCTCTGTAGATCTGGTCTTTGCTGGACAAACAGTGGAACACATGTGGACACAAGATTTAATCAGCTTTTTGTGTGAATCTCACCGCGTTTTGAACTCAGATGGGCTGCTTGTCTTAGACAGTCCAAATCGCCGTATTACTCAGCATCTAGGCTGGTATCATCCTCAGCACACAGTAGAGTTTAACGTAGACGAGATCGTAGAGTTAGTTCAACTGTGCGGGTTTGAAATTTTCGCTATGAGAGGAGTGTGGCTATGTTACGATTCCGAATCGTATCGCTTTCTTCCCCTTGATCCAACCTCTTCATTTGCTGATCGAGATTACAAGGAGCGTGTGCTTCTATCAACTGATCGTCCAGAAGACTGCTTTACCTGGTGGTTAGAAGCGCGTAAGAAACCATTTGCAACTCCTCATCTTCAACAAGCGATCACCTTAGCCAATAAGATATATGCTGAGGCGTTCCAATACTCTCTAACCCGTTCTTTCTCAAATATAGGTCAGCGGGTATTTAGAGGTTGGAACCAATATGTGGAGACGGAATTTAATGAAAGCGGCTATGCTGTTTATGGTCCTTATGTACCTCTTCAAGCAGGGTTCTATCGGGTCGTTTTTAATATGGCTACTATGGGCACATCAAACCCTCGCCTATTTAAAAATGCAGTGTTAGCTGAGATTGACGCAAGTTGCGATTGTGGCGCTCGTATCTTTGCAAAAAAAGCCGTTACCCACAATGACATGATGAAAACCTCGGAGCAAGCCTTTGATTTTGAGTTAAAGGAAACCACCTTTGGAATTGAGTTCCGAGTTCTGGTGACCGGAGCACTGCCCCTCCAGATTCGTGTTCCTGCGCAACTTCTGATCCTACATGCGACGTCATAAAGCATCTTCTTGCAACTGGACATTAGTAGAAACGCAATTAGTGTTGTGTTACTCCAGATAGGGAGCTAAATATAGTTGATTATGTCATCTATCTATCTCAACCCATTTAAATTCTATTAGAGACGATCGCTCAGTATGGCAAAACGGGTTGTTGGCACTGTCATTACAAAAAGTTTCTTGGCTCATGCTCGCACTTTAGCCGAATCTTTAATCGAGCATAATCCTGATGTCGAACTGTATGTTCTATTGGCCGATCGCATCGATCATTATTTTGATCCGTCTGTAGAGCCGTTTCATCTGATTCAGTTAGAAGATCTTCCAGAATTTGATGTAGTGAGTCGGATGTGTTTTTACTACACACCGTTTGAGTTGTGCTGTGCGTTGCGGGGATATTTGCACGAGTATATTTTCCACCATACGTCTGCTGAAAGCTGGATATTTCTAGATGCAGACATCATGATATTTCACTCGCTCGACGCCATTTTTAAGCAGGTTGAAGAAGCGTCAATTGTCCTCACACCTCACCTTCAAACCTTCTCTACTTCGCCTACAGAAGCTGATCTCGAAATTATTGTTCTTAATGCTGGCTTATACAATGCCGGATTTCTTGGACTGAAGAGAACGGAAGAAGCACTCAAATTTATTCTTTGGTTTAAGCAGCGATTGCAGGACTACTGCTTCAACGATGTTGCTGTAGAAAATGCAAGGGGGCTGTTTGTGGATCAACGATGGTTGAATTTAGTTCCTCTCTACTTCAAAGACGTGTCCTTGCTATCGGCAGCGGGTGCCAATTTGGGGCATTGGAACCTGATTGACCGGACGCTAGACTTTCAGGATGGCATCATCACTGTGAATCAGCAGCCTTTGTTCTTCGTTCACTTCAGTGGATGGGATATTGAGAATCCTGAGCGCATCTCAAAATACAGCACGCGCTACGACGACGTTGAAGTTTTGGCTTGGAAGCATATCTCAATCCCGTATCGGGAGAGACTACTCAAAAACGGTTACGAAGCTACGACGCAGCATCCTTGTGCCTTTGTCTCATTTGAAACCGGAGAACCCATCTCTCGCGAAATGCGCCGCCTGTATTATGGCAATCTAGCAAAGGGAATGGTTGAACCCAAATCACCCTTTACCGATCCGGCTTATTTCCACACGCAACCGTACATTCCCAGTGAAAGTAAAGTGCTGTTGAGAGAAAAATTAGCGCGATCGCAAGAACAAGGCAATCAACTTCAAGAGGAGTTAATTGCAACTCAGGCTTCTCTTGCCCAGACTCAAGCAGAACTCGGTTCAATCAAAGCGATTCTGCCGCAAACTCAGGTAGAACTACTGCAAGTTCAAACCGATTTATCCCATTCTCAATCGTGTTTGTCTCAAGCCCAGACAGAATTGGCACAAACTCAGGCAGAATTACAGCATGTGCAGATAAAACTGGCACAAACGCAAACAGAACTAGCACAAGCGCAAACGGAACTAGCACAAACTCAAACGGAGTTGGAGCAGCTTCAAGCACAGGTTGAAGAAATTAAACGGAGTAAACTTTGGGCAATCAGAGAAATGTGGAACCGGCTGAAGCAAATTGTAGGTTTCAGTGGTAATGGGTGATAAATTGATACCTGTGCAATTGTAGTAAGCGTGATTTGTAATGACCAGGCGTGTTCTATTTCAGTTAAATCAAGTTGAACACTTAGACACACTTGAATTGAATGATGAAATCGACATGGAAGAGCAGAGCGTATTAGAGCGCTTGACTGACGTTTACAACGAATCTATATCTTGTCTCGCGCCCAAACCTTTTTTGGAAGAGCCGCTATTAGTCGAGAAAAAGCCGTTGCCTAGCATTGCAAATATCGAAATAGATGGCAATTATTTGCTCTTTTTCAACGATATTTACAAGAATAGATTTCGTTCCTGGTTAAAGCAAATTCTGAAGAAGCTAACTTGGCCTATTTTGAAGCGTCAAGTGTATTTTAACTCCGCAATCCGCGAACTGGTGTACAAACTCATGCAGCAAGAGTATGAGTTTCGTCTACAGCAATTGAAAGTCCAGTCCAAAGTTTCTGAGTTAGAGCAGCAAGTGCAGCAACTTTCTGAGCAGGTTGAACAGCTTTCGTCTATCAATCAACAAGCGATGAATTTGTTGGAATCCATTCATCAAGGACAGGAGAGCAATCGCAACTTTAAAGAATTGGTTGGCGATCGCGAAACACAATCGCTTGAATAATTGATTCAATAAGCAAGCTGTGGGCTGTTAAGTAAGACGACGTTTGAACTTACAAGGTGGTGTTATCAATGAGGATTGGAATTGATATTCAGGCTCTACAGACAAAAGACTCTAGAAATAGAGGCATTGGTCGCTATACTCAGTCAGTGATTGAAAACCTGCTACTTGAGCCTAACAGCAATAGTTATCATCTTTTTGCAAATAGAACACTTCATCCGCCCGATATTGATCCTCAAATCTACCCATACACTTACGTTAATTATGAACAGATCGGAAGTTCAAATATTAATGATTTGCTATTAAAAACTACATTCTCATCGAACAATATTGATGCCGTTTTTATTTCAAGTCCGATGGAAGACTTGGATGCTACGATTCCAAACTATAAGAATTTTTGTAAGAAAACCTTTGTAATTTGCTATGACTTAATTCCGCTCCTATTTCGAGAGCGATATTTAGCTGATCCAAATATGAATAGCTTGTACATGAGACGCCTGTCAAATGTGCAAAATGCAGATTTTATATTTGCCATTTCCGAATCTACTCGCCAAGATGCAATCAAGCATCTCAATATTGCTCCTGAGCGAATTTTGAATGTGTCAGGTGGTGTTTCTCCCTTCTTTAAACCGATTGACTCTCGCGATCACGGCCAATGGCTGGAAGAATTTGCCCAAAAGTTTGGAATTACTAAACCATTTATTCTCTATACGGGTGGAGAAGATTGGCGAAAAAATATTGAAGGACTAGTGAAAGGATTTTCTAAACTACCTAAAGAGATAAGAAACTCATATGAACTTGTGATCGCCTGCAAAGTTTCTGAATTATTTTCTAGAGAATTAAAGAATTTAGCTTCGTCACTCGGCATTGAGCAATCTCTGATTTTGACCAATTACATTACAGATGAAGAACTGAGAGCGTTGTACTCAACTTGTTCGCTATTTGTTTTTCCGTCATTCTATGAAGGATTCGGTCTACCGCTGCTAGAAGCAATGGCCTGTGGTGCGCCTGCTATCGCCAGTAATCAGTCGTCTTTACCAGAAATTTTAGGAGTTCCAGAACAACTTTTTGACCCTTCTTCAAGTGAAGATATGGCAAGAGTGATGCAGAGGCTTTTATCCAATGAGCCTCTCAAAAGATCTGCTGCGAAAGAATCGATTCGACAAGCAGCAACCTTCACGTGGGATTCTGTAGCTCAAAAAATGGCAGATGTCTTTGCAGAGCATCAGCCGCTTGAGCGAACGACGATCGCATTCGACCGAATTAAACATCAAGAATCCAAAGTTCAAGCGGCGTATTTCAGCCCATTTAAGCCTTTAAAGTCTGGAATTTCAGACTATAGCCACGATTTATTACCTGCACTATCTCAACATTTTGACTTTGATTTCTATCACGACCAAGGATACTCACCTCAGCTTTCTCCAAGCCAGAATTTGTATTCATATACTCAATTCGAGAAGCAATGCTTGTCTAAAGACTACGAAGCTCTAATCTACCAGATTGGAAATAGTGAATTCCATTTTTATATGTATGCTCACTTGATGAGATATTCTGGTATTTCAGTTTTACACGATTACTATTTGGGGGGGCTTATTAATGCAATTAGCGCTTTCCGTCCAGAATTAGGAGTGACTCTCGCAGGTGAATTAAAGCACAACTATGGTGAGGAGAAAACGACTGAAATTTTAGATTTGCTTCAGCGACAAAAGTTAGATATTTGTCAAGATTTTTCTAGACTTGGCATCTATCTCAATCGAAGAGTATTTACCCGTTCTCTTGGCGTGATTGTACACAGCTCATGGGCTTACAAACTAGCCATTGGTGCTTATGCCCGTGATAATGAATGTATTATTCATATTCCGATCGAAGTTCCACCTTTTCCAGTACAGCAGAGCTTACAAGACATTCGATATCGTTTAGGAATTCCGGTAGAAAGCATTGTAATTTCGACGTTTGGATTTGTTCATCAAACAAAACGAGCGTTACCAATTTTGAATGCATTTAAGCGGTATGCTACTCATTATCCTTCGGCCTACTTAATTTATGCTGGCGGCACTGAATACTTTGAGGCAATTGATCTCAACGACGAAATCGAGAAACTCGGCTTAGTGAACCAAGTTAAGGTGACTGGATTTATTAGCTCACTTGAGTTTAACCAATACATTGCTGCTAGTGATATTTGTCTTAGTTTAAGATTTCCATTTAACGGTGAAAGTTCAGCTTCTTTGGTACGAACGTTATCTGCTGGAAAACCGACTGTGGTTACAGATATTGGTTCTTTCGCTGATTTTCCTGATGATGTTGTTCTCAAGATTCCTCAGCCCGATCAAGCAGACGAAGTTGAGGAAATTCTCAAGGCGTTGCTCATATTGACTGAAAATCCGGCATATCGATCTTCTTTGGGAGCAAATGCTGTAGAGTACGTCACGCGAGAGCATTCACCGGAACGATGTGCGCGACTTTATGCTGAATTCGTTCGGCAAGTTCTGCGATCACAGCAAGCAAGGCGTAAACTACTGGTTGATCAAATTGGTCGGGAGTTAGCAAACTATTCTACAGACGATCCTCAAGCACTACTGACTGGTTTTGCTAAAGCGATTGATTCAAACTGCATCAGTTCCGTTTAGAGTGCAAAGAATTCTAGGAATTGAAGCTCGTTTCCACTTTCACTCTTGTCAATCCTTATTAATTGAGTAAAAAAATTGATCAGTATGGCGAAGAAAGCTTTAATCACTGGATTAACTGGACAAGACGGATCATATCTAGCTGAATTGCTAGTCGATAAAGGCTATCAAGTCTTTGGTTTAGTGCGGCGGTCAAGTTCTGGCAACCTCGATCGCATCAATCACCTTGCTGATAAGGTTGAGATTCTCTCTGGCGATCTCCTCGATCAGTCCTCGCTAATGGACGTGATTACCGAATCTAGTCCAGATGAAATTTACAACTTAGCGTCTCAAAGCTATGTGCCTTTATCTTGGACTCAGCCTGCCTTGACAGCAGAATATACTGCCTTAGGAGTGTCTCGGTTGCTCGAATCAATTCGACGCTGCAAGCCAGACGCCCGATTTTATCAAGCCTCCAGTAGTGAAGTTTTCGGGCAACCAGATGAATCACCTCAAACTGAGCAAACCGCCTTTCGTCCTCGTAATCCCTACGGTGTCGCTAAAGCTTACGCGCACTGGATGACCATCAACTATCGTCAGAAATATGGGTTGTATTCCTGTTGCGGCATCACTTACACTCACGAATCGCCTCGCCGAGGGACAGAGTTTGTATTTCGCAAGATTACTCACGCGGCTGCCATGATTAAGCTAGGCATGAGCCAAGACCTTAAGCTTGGGAATCTTGATGCTAGGCGGGACTGGTGTTATGCCAAGGATGCCGTTCATGCGATGTGGTTTATGTTGCAGCAAGATAAGCCCGATGATTTTATTATTGCCAGTGGTGAAACCCACTCTGTACGGGAATTGGTGGAATGTGCGTTTCGCTGTGTTGGTTTGAATTGGGAGGACTACGTTTCTGTCGATCCATCTTTCTACCGCCCGGATGAAGTCGTGCAGTTGGTTGGCTCGATTGACAAAATTCGCAAGCAGTTAAACTGGCAACCTCAATACTCCTTTGAGCAGCTTGTAGAGTTGATGGTTGACCATGATTTAAAGCGATTGAGTGAGAAGTAATAGTTGAGTTGACGTTTTCTTAAGCAGCAACCCATCTGATGAGAAAATTAGAAACATTGTTTTTCAAATTCGCTAATGCTCAAAATTACCATTGATGCAACGCCCGTTCTGCCGAAGCCAAGCGGAATTGGGTTTTATGTGGTGAATTTAATTCGAGCATTAGAAGAGATACGATTAAGGCAGGAGCCGCAAGAGGATTTTGCGCTTGATATTATTTATCAAATTAGTCTAAAAGGTTGGCTCAAAGGTAATTTTTCGTGTCCGGAACCACTTAAAGAATTTAAAGGGCTGCGCCTATTTCCACTGCCTGTAAAAGCATCTAATCTTTTCATCAAATCTCCTCAATTATTCCTGCCGTATCTTGAAGACTATTTTGGTTTTTCAGATATTTTTCATGGAACGAACTACACGGTTTTTCCATTTAGAAATAGTAAGAGAGTCTTGTCAATTTATGATTTAACGTTTGTGAAGTACCCTCAGTTCACAAATTCCACTGTTAAGGCCTATACAGAACGAGTTAAACGATGCCTTCAATGGACTGACTTGGTGTTAACAATTTCTCAGAGTTCCAAACAAGATATTGTTGAATTATTAGGGGTGCCACAAGAAAAAGTTTTTGTTACCCCGCTGGCGAGCCGCTACGCGGTTGAAGATGGAAATCGGTTAGCGCAAGGCATGACTTTGAAAGAATCGCTGACCGATACTTCTGTAGATTACGATTTTTCTAAACCCTATATTTTATTTGTGAGTACGATTGAGCCTCGCAAAAACATTGCCACATTAATCGAAGCGTTTGATTATTTGAAGGAAAAATATCACCTTGAGCATCAACTGGTGTTGATTGGTCAGAAAGGCTGGTTGTATCAATCGATTTTTGAACGGATAGCGCGATCGCGCTATCAAACCCACATTCATCACCTCAGCTATCTCTCTGATGAACGGGTCGCGTTGTTCTACTCAAAAGCGGACGTTTTTGTTTACCCGTCTTACTACGAAGGGTTTGGTTTGCCGGCGCTAGAAGCGATGACGCTGGGTGCGCCAGTCATCACCACAAACACGTCCTCTCTGCCTGAAGTGGTGGGAGATGCCGCGCTGCTAGTTGAACCGGATGCGATGACTGATTTAGCGGATGCAATTTTGCAAGTGGTCAGCAGTTCTTCGTTACGAGATCAGCTGATTTCCAAAGGAAAAGAACGAGCAAAACTATTTTCTTGGAACCATACTGCAAAAGAAACGCTAAAAGCTTATAGACTTCTAATGTCGTAACTCTTCTCGATTTATTTTGTCTGGTCAACTCCTGGTTAATTTATCTTTTTTAGCATCCAAACCAACAGGACATACGGTGTATGCTAAAAATCTTTTGACCGCCTTAGAATCGCTTAATCCAGTTCTGTTAACAGGAAAACTCTTATCAAACTTTCGGTGTTATCAAATTTCAGATCAGCTCACTCCCGATCAGGGTACAAAAGGGCATTTCTCACGCCTTGTTTGGAATCAGTTTAGCTTGCCTAAAATTTATAAAGAACTTAAGGCAAACTTGCTTTTCTCGCCGATCCCTGAAGCGCCGTTATCTTCAAATTGCCGTTTTGTGGTGACGCTTCATGATTTGATTCCGCTACGATTTCCGCGTCGAACCTCGCCGCTAACATCCTACTTTCGCTACTATATTCCACAGGTTCTAAAGCAAGCAGAGCATGTATTGTGTGATTCGGAAGCGACAGCAAACGATGCCTTCAATTTCTATCAAATTTCTCACCGGAAAATGACAGTTGTTCCAATCTCGTATGATGAAGCTCATTTTCGATTTTTAGACTTACCGACTCAAAATTATTTTCTCTATGTTGGTCGCCACGATCCTTATAAGAATTTAGAGCGTCTGATCGCGGCTTTCGCAACGTTGCCCGATCAAGAGTACGAACTCTGGATTGCCGGATCGCCCGACGATCGCTACACTCCAATCTTGTTAGCCCAGGCAAAGGCATTAGGCGTGGCAAATCGGGTCATATTTTTGAGCTATGTTCCCTACGCAGAGTTGCCGAACTTGCTCAATGGCGCGATCGCACTTGTTTTTCCTAGTCTCTGGGAAGGATTTGGCTTACCCGTCCTCGAAGCGATGGCGTGTGGAACGCCCGTGATCACCTCAAATCTCTCGTCGATTCCTGAAGTCGCCGGTGATGCTGCGATATTGATTGATCCGTATGATGTCAACGCGATCGCAGACGCTATGCACAAGGTCACGGTCGATTCAGAACTCCGCGCTCAGTTAAATCAGAAAGGACGCGATCGCGCGACGCAATTTAGCTGGCAAAAAACTTCTGCAACAACGACTGACATTCTTAGGCAGTATCTTTAATCCTTGGCCAGAAGGAGAACAACACCACAGATAATAAACGCCATTCCAAACACTCGCACCAGCGGAATCGACTCGCGAAATACAAAATGACCGATGAGAACCGAAAAAATGTATTGCAAAGCAACGGCTGGAGCTAAAACGCTGAGCTTCACACGAGTCAATAGCAAAATGTACAATACTGCTCCAATGCCGTAGCATGCTAGTCCTATCACTAGTTCGGGTGTAGTGGCAATGCTCATGACATGATTGAAAGCATTGCTGGCCGTTAGTTTGCCGAGTTTGAGAGCGCCCGTTTTCAAAAAAAACTGTCCGCTCACACCCGCAATCAGTGACAGGAGAAATAACAGAAACTCTTGAACAGTCACAAACTATCCTTCAATGGGCTACATTTCATCAGTTTACAGCGACACTAAGAATTCCTTGGGTAGAGCAGGATTTTGTAGGTCTCTGGAGTAGGCGCGATCGCTTGATCAACGGCAGTCGCTAATTCCTGAAGCGGATAGCGATCGCTGATCAAGGCATCCACATCGATTCGATGATTAAACACAATATCTGCTGCCAACGCTTGAACGCGGTAAGACGAACTGTAACTGCCCATCAAATCAATTTCGCGGCGATACAGAAGATTTGGATTAATTGGAATTTCTAATTCATCGGGAAACTCGGCGAAAAAGAGAATTTTTCCCCCTTTGCGGGTACAGTCCAACGCTTGGAAAAAGGCTTTATCACTGGGAACGGCGAGCAGCGTAACATCTGCACCCATGTCGCCTGTCATCGCCTGGATCTTATGGGACAACTCTGGATCACGAGCATCGAAGGCGGCTTCTGCGCCGACACTGATTGCTTTTTCTATGCGAGATGGAATCAAATCGGTCGCGATCGCCCGCGCCCCAAAATGCTTCACCAACATGATGAACATCAGTCCGATCGGTCCTGCCCCAGTCACCAGCACCGTTTGCCCCGGAGCAATTTGAGCTTTCTTCACCGCTTTGAGACAGCAGTTGGTTGGCTCGACAAAACTGGCCTGTTCAAACGTCACATCATCTGGAATCGCGATCAAACCGCCATTGCGCACAATATGACCGGGAACGTTCACATAGTCGGCAAATCCGCCGCCACTGGGCGTAAAGCCAGCCGTTGTTGTGACGTTCTTGTAGACATCGCACATCGAAAAATTCTCATTGAGGCAGTAAGCGCAGTGCATACACGGAATGTGATGCAGCACCACTACGCGATCGCCCACCGTCCAGTGCTTCACTTGGTCACCGACTGCCGCGATCGTGCCCGCCATTTCGTGCCCAAAAATTCTGGGCGGCTGGTAGAGCGGGTACTTGATTTTTTTGATGTCAGACTGACATAGCCCAACCACGCGAACCTGCACCAATACTTCATCATTGCCAATCTCAGGTAACGGCACGTCTTCGTAGCTGAGTTGGTTAACGCCTCGAAACACCTGCGCTTTCATGTGAATTTCTTGAAAACTCCTTTGATAGTGACTGTACCATTAGCTGTTGTTCCGTAGCGGTTGGTTTGGGTCTTTAAGACATATGCAAATTCTTCAGACAGATGTTTTGGTGGTGGGTGGTGGTACCGGAGGAACAGCCGCCGCAATCCAAGCGGCGAGGCGAGGGGCTAGCACCATTTTAGTGAGTGAGTTTGCTTGGCTCGGCGGAATGCTCACGAGCGCTGGCGTTGCTGCGCCAGATGGCAATGAGCTAGAAGCCTTTCAGACCGGAATTTGGGGTACATTTTTGCGATCGCTTGAGCAACGGCAGGCAGGCGGACTAGACAACGCTTGGGTTAGTTTCTTTACCTACGAACCCAGGGTTGGAGCAGAAATTTTTGCCGATTGGGTGACTGAACTTCCTAATCTCCACTGGATCTCAGGTCAGAAGCCTGTCGAAGTTTTAAAACAAGGCGATTCCTCACGCGGCCAAGCCCTGTTCTCTAACGTGGCGCAGGGCGCTAATCGTGTCGTTGGAGTCCGATTTCAGGATGTGACGGTCTACGCCAAAATTACGATCGATGGTACAGAGCTAGGAGATTTGCTGGCGCTCGGCGACATTCCCCATCGTTGGGGCTGGGAGTTTCAGTCAGAATGGAACGAGCCGAGTGCGCCCGCTTCTCCCAGTGCTTTGACAGAGCGTTATCCGGTACAAGCGCCGACTTGGGTGGTTGTGCTCAAAGAGTTTGGACAAGACGCACCCCCCATTCCGGCTCCTCCAAATTATGATCCGGAGAAGTTTGTGGGGGCTTGGGAGAAGTACGGAGGCGATCGCTTCTTAACGTACGGGCGTTTACCTAATGATCACTTTATGATCAATTTTCCGGGTCGGGGCAATGATTATGGAGAAGGCGTAGAACGGCTTATTTTATCGAATACGCTAAAAAATCAATTCCTTCAAGAGGCGCTTTGGCACACTCAAGGCTTTGCTCATTTCATTCAAACTCACTTGGGTCGGCGCTACGGTTTAGCAGAAACAGCATTTCCCAACGAATCTGGAAGTTTAGGAGGCGGGGCGTTTGCGCTGCATCCTTACTACCGCGAGAGCCGTCGGCTGATCGGGCGAGTCACCGTTCGAGAACAAAATATTTTGCCGCAAGGCGCTGTTGCCCCTCTACCCATCGCCATCACTGCTGAGGGCTGCGAAAGGGTAGAAACTTGGTGTGAAGCGATCGCGATAGGCAACTACGCCAACGATCATCACTACCCAAGTGGCGACATTCCGCTAAAGCCGAAATCGATGCGCTGGGGCGGACGCTACACCGGAACTCCGTTCACCATTCCCTATGGCAGTCTCGTCTCGGCTACCGTAGATGGATTTTTGGTATGTGAGAAAAATATTTCAGTGTCTCACATTGCCAATGGGGCAACGCGACTACAGCCGCTTGTGTTAGGCATTGGACAAGCGGCGGGTATGGCAGCAGCACTGTGTATTGAACAGAACTGCCAGCCACGAGACTTACCCGTGCGATCGCTACAAAATGCCTTGACTGATGATGCGATCGCGCCTGCTGCCGTCATTCCCTTGCTTAACCTACCGCCTGCTCATCCTGATTGGCGATTCTGGCAACACTATTATCTCAATAATCCCGAAAGCTACCCTACTAACGGCTACTGCCCCCTCTCTCCCCACTCCGTACCCCGCACCGCTTATCCCACGTCTCTTGTCTCTGGCCGCTTTCAACGACAGTCTGACCAATCGTATTGCCTAACTGTAGAAAACACGGATCACCCTTGGTCGCTCGTCACGCTTAACGCCGAGATTGACGCACAGCTTAAGCAGTATCCGACCGAACAATCACTGACCCTTTCTGGTAGAATAAATAGCGCTGGACGTTGGCTTTGCGTAGAATCTCTTGGTTAAGCAGCGTCAGTCTCAAAGCACGTCATCTTCAACTGGGCAAGGTTACTGAATTTAAGCGAATTCAGGCGATCTGTCCTGATGCGTTATGGATTTGTCTGAATCAGGAAACATAACCCTTGATTCAGATTGAATTCTATGCGTGTTCAAACTTCCTTTGTGTTAGCCGGTTGGTTTATAGCTTCCGCGATCGCAGGACTTTTTGCGATTCAACTTTCTTCCTCTCCGTCCAATCAATTTAATGCGGCCAATCCGTCCCAAAAGAGCTATCTTGACCACCGAGGAAGTGGACGATTCGGAGTGTAATTGTCTTAAATCTAGCTGTTGCTTACTGTTCTGCAAGTTAACTTAAGCAAGTTTTGTTTAAGCGGTTCATTCGTTAAGAGCCTTTCAATTTAGCCAACAAAGATGAATATTTCTACTAGCGGATGTAATCTTTTTGAAGGCTACATCCGCTAGTAGAATGGGCGAACATTGAGTTCGTTCTTGTTCACTCCTTGCTTCATCAGGAAGGCTAGGAGATGTAGAAACACCGTTGTTCAATACAATAAATAGAAGTTGAATAGAAGTTACTTCGTTCTTTATTCCTGAGCGATCGCTTCCGTCTAATTTGACTCTTAAACTTAACTTCTACAGGAGTAGAACTGTTATTGTATTGACTAAAGTTTTTGGGGTCATTACTGACCCATTGGTGTATCCTTGTTGCTAATTGCTCTACCTAACATGACCACCAACTTTGATCTGATCAAACTCTTAAGCCCTAGCGCCATCGATCAGATCATGTTGTATCTTGCTTTCAGCGCGATGCGAACGGGCGGACATCGACACGGGGCGTTTTTAGATGCCGCTGCCACTGCCGCTAAATGCGCGATATATATGACCTATTTGGAGCAAGATGGCAACCTTCGAATGACGGGGCACTTGCATCACCTTGAGCCAAAGCGGGTTAAAGCGATCGTCGAAGAAATGCGAAAAGCGCTGGCCGAAGGCAAGTTGCTAAAAATGTTAGGGTCTCAAGAACCGCGCTACTTGATCCAGCTTCCCTACGTTTGGCTGGAGCAATATTCTTGGCAACCGGGGCGATCGCGGATTCCAGGTACAAGCCTCACCGCTGAAGAAAAGCGGATTATCGAGCAAAGGCTACCGCCCAATCTACCCGATGCCCTGCTGCTCAACTCCTTTCAGTTTTTAGATTTAATTGAATTTCTTCACAAGCGATCGCAAGAAGATTTGCCAGAAGAGCAGCGAATGCCGGTCAGTGAAGCCCTGGCAGAACATATCAAGCGTCGCCTGCTTTACTCCAAGACGGTGACTCGGATTGATTCTCCCTGGGGAATGCCGTTTTATGCCCTGGCTCGCGCTTCTTATTATGTGCCGGATGACCCGGAAGAGCGGGCTTACGTGATGATTGAAGATACCGCGCGATTTTTTCGTCTGATGCAGGATTGGGTCAGTCGGCAAGGGCGGGTGATCCGCGTGTTAGAAGAATTAGATATTCCTAGCGATCGTATTGACCAAGCGGCAGAAGAACTGGATGAAATTCTGCGTCAATGGGCAGACCGTTATCATCAAGCGGGCGGTAAACCGTTTGTGGTGCAGATGGTTTTTGGGCCTATCGATCAGACATAAGCTCAAGATTAATTGTCTGAGATGCTTTGGGGTGGAATCAGTTAAAGCAGTAGGGTTTCCTTGATGTGCCTAATTGCCTTTGTAGGTCAAGGCTACACTGGAGAACAAGCGGTCAAGGTGGAGAGGTTTATACTGAAACGCCTTGTACCGTAAACGAGTGCGCTGTCCTGATTCGCTGATCTCGCGCCAGAATTGGTCATTCAGCATGGGGATTTCAAAATTCTGCCCCATAGTTTTTCGTTAGTCGCTGAAATCATCTCCCCAAGCGGTGAAGCTGAAGAGGTTTTCACAAAAGTACGCCACAAAAGTACGCGAATATCTCACGTCTCAATGTCAGGAAGTTTGGCTCGTGTTTCCAGAAAGTCAGTGGGTGCTGGTGATTACGTCGCAACAGCAGGAACTCAAGACGCTAGGAGAGACAGTTAGCACCAAAAGTGCCTTACCAGGATTTAGTGTTCCTGTAAGTGAGTTGATTGCTTAACGGACACCGTTGCGCTTTCTGAAGAAATATAGACACAAGGGCATCATGGGAACTCTGAAATAAATGCAGTTGCACGGACTTTCAGATTCCAACGATGAAAACTCATCATCCCCGCACACATAAAGCGTTCCCGTTACAGGCGGTTCTCGTTGTTCCCTTCGTTCTACAAATCTTTGGGGCAGTCGGGCTAGTCGGCTATTTGTCCTTTACAAATGGACAGAAAGCGGTGAACGACTTGGCAGAACAGTTGACGGCTCGGACTAGCGATGTCGTAGACGAACACCTGAAGTCTTATCTCTCCATTCCCCAAACGCTGAATCAGATTAATGCAGATGCCATTCGCAGAGGGGTGTTGGATGTGCGCGATCGCGAAACCGTCGGCAAGTATTTCTGGGATCAGATGCAGGCGTATGACCTGACTTATATTGGCATCGGATTGACAACGGGCGAAGGGCTTGGAGTGGCTCGTTACGACGGCAAGACCATCACCCTTGATGACTGGACTGCCAAGCTGCCTAACAACAATATCAACTACGCCCTCGATAGCCAAGGCAATCGATCTCAGATCAACGGTCGTTGGAGTTGGAACAATTTCGGCGAAACTTGGTATACCGACCCCATTGCGGCGGGTAAACCCATTTGGGCAAAGATTTATGCTACAAATTTTCCGACGGGTCCCTACATTTCTGCCTCTGCTAGTCGTCCGATCTATGATTCGCAACGCCGCTTACTGGGAATGCTTGCAGCCGACATTCATCTATTAACTTAAGTTGCTAGTTAGAAGCGGCAGGGGAAGCAAAGCAAATAAAATCTCTTCAAGGAGTTGGACACCTCAAAGAGAAGAAAAAATGCTTAACGAAATTAACTTAAGTTGCTAGTTAGAAGCGGCAGGGGAAGCAAAGCAAATAAAATCTC
>NZ_JCACKG010000015.1:0-2160 GCF_059505265.1 Myxacorys chilensis
GAGGTACGGCGGACGGCCGTGGCGCTGCTGATGGCCGTGCGCCGCCCGCTCGTCCAGCAGGCCCTGCCCGAGATCGTGCGGAGCCGGTTCGACCGCCTCCGGCACCCGGGCGCCTGCGATGCGACGTGCTCCGGGAGGTCGTCCTCCCCTGTGTGGACGATTTCCTTGGGGCGCTGAGAGGCGTGACTGCCGAGCTTGGGCCCGGCTCCCTTCTTTCGCGGATCTTCAGCGCGTCGCTCGGCATCGCGAAGCGCCGGCGGCTGAACGAGGAGATCGCCTTCTACCGGGACCGGGTCGCCGCCGCCTTTCCCGGGGACGCGCCCCTCCGGCAGGATGCGCGGTTGGCGCTGGCCATCCTGGGGCGGGATTCGCTGACCGGCACGCTGGCCCTGTCCCTGCGGGCGCATTTCGAGGCCGTGGCGGACCAGCCGCTCCTGTCCCGATCCCTGCCAGCGATCCCGACCCACACGGGCGTGCCCTATGTGGACCGGGAGGCGCTCGCCGACCGGGAGGTCGACGGCAGCCGCGTCTTGGCAGGCGAGACTGTCCGCCTCGCGCTCGCGAGCCTCGAGGGGCAAGGAGACGCTACGCGCCAGAGGTTCTTCGGGGGCGGCGCCCATCTGTGCCTCGGTCGGCCGCTCTCGATCGCGCTCATGGAGCGGATCTCGGGCGAGCTTGCCACCATGCCGACCCGGGTGTCCCTTCGTCGCTTCGCCTTGCGGAAGGACGATGTCTTCGCCTTCCCCGAGGCCTTCGAGATCGAGGTCCTGGCATGAACGACCTGCGCGCGACCGTCATCGAGGCCCTGGACCGGGCCTCCGGCTTCCTGACGAACCCCCAGCTGGCCCGGTTGACCCTGTCGGGCCAGGACTTCGACCTCGACCGGCTGGGGCTCGACAGCCTGACCCGCTTCGAGGCCCTGATGGAGCTGGAGGACCGCCTCCTGATCGAGATCGACGACGACGAGCTCGGCCAGTGCCGCACCCTGGACCAGCTGACGGCCTTCCTGCGGTCCCGCGTCGGATGAGCCTGCCCAACGCCCTGCCGGAGGCCCGGCGGCGCCAGCGCCTGATCCAGCGGGAGGTGCAGCGGCTGGAAGGCGTGCTCACCCCGCAGGAGTTTCTGGACCGGGCCGCCGAGGAGGAGGCCGGGGGGAAAGCGGACCTCGCCTCCGAGATGCGGGCCAGCGCGACGATGGCGTTCCTGAGTCGGCAGGCGCGGCTCGAGCCTTTCCGGCGCAGGGTCCTGGCGCAGGAGGCGGCGCTCTACGAGGGGGAGGCCGCCTCGTCGGAGCGGTCCCTCCTCGTGGGGTTCTGTGGCATGGCGGACCGGCTCATGCTTCCGCTGCCGATGATCCTCCAGCATCTTCCGGCGCGGCGCTGGGATGTCCTCCTCCTCACCGACTCCCGCCGGGCCCACTACAGGAAGGGGTGCCTGGGCTTCGCGGACAGCCTCCCGGACCTCGTGCGCCGGGTCGCGGCGCTGTCGGACGGCTATGCGAGATGCGTCGCGCTGGGCACCAGCATGGGCGGCCTCGCCGCGGTCGCCGTCGCGCGGCTGGCGGCGATGGAGCGCGGCATCAGCATCGGGGGGCGGCCGCCCAACCCCGTCCTGCACCTCCGGAGCCGTGACGGCGCGCTCCCGGCCTTCGACCCTCTCTGCGCCTGCCTTCCCTCCAGCTCCGGGAGGTTCGTCTTCACCTATTCCGGGGGCCACGCCGACGATGCCGTGGAGGCCCGGCGCTATGCGCCGACGGTCGGCGGATGCGACCTCCCGATCCCCGGCCTCGTCGGGCACAACCTGCTCCATGCCCTGCAGGAGAAGGGGGTCCTGGCCGACTTCCTTGATCTGGTCCTCGACGCGCCGGTGCTCCAGTTGCCCTTGCGGATGTCTTGGATCGAAGCCCGAGCGAGCGAGGAGCCCGGACCGGGTCAGAGCGTCCTGGCGGCGCTGGACCGGTTCTGGCACCGCAGCCGGGCGGCCCTGCGCGCCACCAGGTATCTCCGGTAGGGCGCCGCCTCGGGACGCCCCCTTGCAGGGGTCCTCGCCCGTCGGGCAGGCTCAGGTCATGGACAGGTCCCCGCGCCCCGATCCCATCCGCCCGACCGACGGGGCGGCCCGCGTCCTCGCCCGACGCCTCCTCGGGGAGGCCCGGCATGG
>NZ_JCACKG010000016.1:0-2159 GCF_059505265.1 Myxacorys chilensis
GGCCGTTCGGGGTCAGCCGGTCAACTGTTTGCGGCAGGTTGGTGCTAAGGCGCTGCAGGAGCTCACTCCGTGACAGGCCGGTTTGTTCCTGGAGGTGCTCGATGACATCGTCGCCCAGCGCCGCCTCGAGTTGGGAAGCTTCCACCGCGCGGTTCGGCCCGGTTGTCACCCAGGAGTCGGCTGCCTCGCCTTGTCCCGACTGCCGGAAGCGGTCCAGCAATCCGCCTAGGCCGTCCTTGAGCACTGCCCCTTGTGAACTCCCGCCCAGCATGCCGCCAAGGCTGCCCAGAATGCTGTCGAGGCCTCCGGCCGATCCCGTGCCGCTTCCCTTGGCTCCCCCTGCCATGTCGCCGAGCGCCTTGCTAATTTCGTCGCGATGCTGAAAGCCTTTGACGGCCAATAGTCCGAGCAGGGCAATGCCTGCCGAACCCATGTTCAATCCTCGTGCCATTGTTCTTCTCCAAAGTGTTCGCAACACTAAGGCCGCATCCACTTAGTAAGTTCCGCTCGGCACATCGGATCGAAGCAGCCGGCACCGCGTTAACGTCCGGTAAACGAGGAGCAGTTCGATGCGCTTGATCTTGATCGGCCTGGCAACGGCAAGCACCCTGCTGACCGCTTCGCTCGCCCACGGGCAGAACCTGGATTGGCAACGCCAAACCAATGAAGTGGGTGAGTTTTCCGTAGAACTACCTTTGGGAGCCTTTACCGCACTTGACGGCCCCGATGCGTCGCGTCGCGTCTTCACCGAGCTTGGTGGCGAAGGGCAGATAACCCTCTATGGCGGCCCCGCTGAGGGCCTCACGATCGATGAGTTCGCCCGTCAACTCTCCGCCGGCGCCGACGTGCGGAACATCACCTATCAGGCGGGTGGCAATTCCTGGTTCGTCCTGTCGGGCTACTATGACAACGAGAACGGCGGTGAGCCGCTGATCTTTTACACCAAGGTGTTGATGTCGGCCGACCACCAAACCTTTTCCGCCTTCGAGATCAGCTATCCCAGAAGCGAGAAACGGCGCTTTGACCCGATCGTCGAGCGCATCGAAAACAGCATGACTCGGCCCCGTACAGCAGCACGCAACTAGCGGGAAGGCCCTTGTCAAACTATCAACTGCTTTATTGGTCGTCCCGTTTCGCGGGCAGTTCGTCAGGGCCGTCCTCGCCCATGCGGGTCAGAAATGGGACGAAGTGGGTGACGACGCCATCTCGGAGATCATGAAGGGGACCGTCGGTACCATGCCGATCCCTTTCATGGGTCCACCTGTGCTGATCGACCGCGCCGCCGGAGCCGCTATCGCCCAGATGCCGGCAATCGTTTTTTATCTTGGAGAGACGCTGGGGCTTCTGCCGCAGACTCCGCTCCTTCGTGCCCTCACCATGAAAGTCGTCAATGACGCCAACGATGTGATCGACGAGATCACGCTGCAGGGCGGTCGCGACATGTGGACTGACGCGCGCTGGGCCGACTTCCGGCCGCGCCTCCAGAAGTGGATGAGCGCCTGGGAAGAAACCGGCCGCCGACATGGGCTGGCCGAAAATGCCGGTTTTCTCCTCGGAGGTGGCGAACCGGGCATTGCCGACGTCATTACCGCCACTTTGTGGACGACCATGACTGACCGCTTCAGCAAGATCAGCGACGTCTTGACCCACACAGCACCCATGACCGCCGCGCTCTGCCGCCGGGTTTCGGCCCTGCCACCGCTCGCTGCTCTGGCCGAAAAGGCCCGCGCGGACTATGGCTCCAGCTATGCCGGCGGCCAGATCGGCGAGTCGATGGCGAAGGTCCTGAGTTAAATGATCCGGGCACTTGCGTGCCCGGATCACGTCCTAAGCGCGTCGGCCTGAAACCGCACGCCCGATGGCGATCAGGATGCAGGCACCGACAAAGCCGGCGATCAGATAGCCAATCCAGCCGCCGAACGATATTCCCAGAATACCGAGCAGAATGCTGGCAACGATCGCCCCCACGATGCCGAGGATGATGTTCATCAACACGCCAGTTTGCGTGTTCATCACCCGGCCGGCGAGCCAGCCCGCAAGACCGCCGATGATGATCGCCGCAATCCAGCCTACACCGTCAAACCCCATTTTATCCCTCCTTGGATGGGAATGTTTACCACCACACCGTGACACACTTGGTGATCCCTACCAAGCCGCTG
>NZ_JCACKG010000017.1:0-27971 GCF_059505265.1 Myxacorys chilensis
TGACACTGGCTCATCATGCCAAGAATGACTAACAGTAAAACCACCCATAGCTCATAGCGCTTGCCGCGAGCGCTGCGAAAATCCTGCACTTGTTTGAGGGTTTCAATTAAACTGACGGTCATACTCGGTGAATGGAGACATCACCGCCAGCTTAACCTTTCTACGCTGACAATAAATTAGCCCTGCCAGGGTATGGGGAGTAGAATAACGGTGTAGCTTTCCCCATGCTCCTTATGGTCTCAGTTCCCAACCTAGACCTCTTGGAAGAACCCTATAGCAATGAACCCGAATTGGAAGATTCGCTCCATCTGGCTCAAATTGTCTTGCTCTTAACCTGTCTAGAATGGTGGTGGCAGAAGCGGCAGGACTTTTTTGTTGCCGCAAACCTCAGCATTTACTATCAGCCTCCCGAACTGCAATCTAAAAAGTTTCGTGGACCTGATTTTTTCGTCGTATTAGGCACAGAGCGGAGACCGCGTAGAAGCTGGCTGGTGTCGAGAGAAAACGGACAGTATCCCAATGTCATCGTTGAAATTCTGTCGCGCAAGACCGCGAAAACCGATCAAACCACAAAGCGAGATCTCTATCAAAATTTATTTCAGACGCCCGAATATTTTTGGTTTAATCCCGACCCCAAAAAACTAGAGTTTGTGGGACTGCGACTACAAGCAGGACACTACCAAGATATTCCTCGAACGGCTGAAGGTTGGATGTGGAGTGAGCAGCTAGAACTCTACTTGGGAATTGCGAATCATCAATTACGTTATTTCACCCCTGAAGGCGTGATGATTCCTAATTTTGAGGAAGAATCGGCTCAAAGTGGAGAAATTATTAAAGCCTTGGAACAGCGGTTAGAACGGGAGCAACGGCGAGCCGAACAATCTGAGTCGGTAGTACAGCAACAAAGTGAAGAGCTGGAGCGACTGCGATCGTATCTGCGATCGCAAGGCATCGATCCAAATCAATTAACCCAACCCTAAGTCCACAGCGACGCGATGGGCGCAAGCAAACCCAGAAAACGCCACTGCATTCAATCCCTGGCCGGGAAATGTGCTATCTCCAACGCAATAGAGATTTGAAACGGCAGTTCGGTTAAATGGCATTCCTAACAATCCAAGCAGCTTGCGGGAGGGAATTGGACCATACGTGCCGTTGTCTCGTCCTAAAAAGCGGCGATGCGTTCTCGGTGTGCCAACTTCTTGAAAATCTAGTGCTTGATCGAGGTTCGGAAAGATTTTAGACAAGCGATCGATCAATCGATGGGCTGCTGCTTCTTTTTTGGCTTCATATTCACTCGGCGTTAAATTCTGCCATTCACTGATCCAGCTTGGCGTGAACGTGTGAATGATGTGATGCCCATCAGGAGCCAAACTGGGGTCAAGCAGAGTTGGAATGGAGACAAAGATTGTGCCTTGCTCTGCTTCCATCTTGTTCCAGTCGTCAAGCAGAATGTGATGGCATTCTGTACCCAGGGGTAATGCGTCGGCTTTAATGCCAAGATGCAGACTTAAGAAACTAGGAGACTGTTGGTAGCGCTGCTGCCATTTTTTCTCAGCGTTAGGCATACAATCGCGCGGCAACAGTTTCTCAAACGTATCCCACCGGGTCGCGTTCGAGACGATGCGCTTTGCATGATAGGTTTCTCCAGATGCCAGCTTCACGCCAACCGCTTTCCCGTTCTCTGTAACAATCTCTGTCACTCGTGCTTTGTACTGAATCTGACTGCCCGCTTTTTCTAATCCTTCAACTAATTTCTGGGCAATTTGCCCGACGCCGCCTTTGGGATAGTTAATGCCTCCGTAGTGGCGATCGCTAAACACCATTCCAGCATTAATCATCGGTGTGCGATCGGCAGGAACCACTGACCAGCAGTAGCACTCCATGTCAATGAATTGCAGCAGTTGCGGATCGTGAATGTAACGTCTGGCGATATCACCTGCATTCTGCGGCAAATATTTCACCAATCCCAAACAGGCGAAGGGATGCTGAAAGAACACTCGCGTCAAGTAACGTGGTTCTTCGAGCGATAACAAGTCCATCACATTGAGGCAGTTAAACACCTTCCAGCATTCATCGTAGAATTGCCGAATGCCTTTCGCTTCGTGAGGAAATTTTTCAATTAGTTCGTTTAAGAACTTCTCATAATCACGATGAACTTGCAGATCTAATCCATTCGGTAAATGGTAGTGAATCTGAACGGGATCAGGAATCGTATCGATGCTGACGTTTACAGCGTCTAAAGCGCGAGTCAGTAGGTTTGTTGTGCCGCGATCGCCAAAGCCAAAAATCATCGATGCGCCGACATCAAAGCGGTAGCCTTCGCGGTCGAAATAGCCCGAGCTGCCACCCGGAATCAGGTAGCGTTCCAACACTAAAACGCTGGCTCCTTTTGCTGCCAATTGGGTTGCTGTGACTAAGCCGCCGATGCCCGATCCAATCACAATTACGTCAAATGTTGTCCCTTGAGAAGCAGTCATGCAAACGTCCTAAACCCACGTCCTTCAGTGTAGCGGAGAAGGAGTATGTGAAGGGAATGAGGTGTTGCTGATTCTGTGATGGAATCCGACAAAGCTAGACCATCAAACCTAGTTCCTTTCGTAGATGACAGCCTGACAATCATCACACGTTCAGCAATATCGAGAATGAGATAAAGTTCAAACTCCTCGCGATTATGAGGGCAGAGTTATTAAAACTTTATAAAAACGAGATTTCTATTTCTTCAGATAGACTTCCAATTCAATCAGAATCACTATTCTACGGGTAATCTACGGTTTCATCCGCAATGGCTCAGATCAAGAAAATTTTTGGTCGAGTTTCCCTTTACTCAATTGGGAAATTCAGACGGTTCAAAGTCTTTATTGATTATCGGTTTCAAGCAATGTTATGGCAGTTTGGTCGCTAGATCGAACCAGATCGGCGATCTCAGTTTTGCGAGATGGATAAGTGTTTGAGTGTTGCAGTTGTGTAGCTCAAAGGCTCGCGATTAGCGCAGAGCGCAACTCTGTAGGAACCGTAAATCTGTAGCAAGCTTAAGCGAAATTAATTTTATCGAAAGCTCATTTGCTCTCTGACTAGTGCAGAGTGTGACCCGTGTGAGCCAAGTTGTTCTGATACAAATCAGAACAGCAGGCGAAGCTGCGCGGATTGTCTGCTGGCGATTTTTACAGCTAGAGACCAAGTTTGTGGTGATTGTTGAACCTAGTTACTGAACCTAGAATTGAAGGACAACGTGGATATGACTACTATTCAGGCTACATTTGCAGCGACTGAAACAACCTTTCACGTAGAAGGGTACGAAAAGATTGAGTTCAGCTTTGTTTTGGTAAATGGAGCATTTGATCTCAAGAATACGGAACTGGCTGAGAATTACAGAAACTTTGGTCGCTGCCTCGCCGTGGTCGATCACAACGTCTACCGGCTGTATGGAAGCCAGATGGAAGCCTATTTTCAGTACTATGACATTGCGCTATCGGTCTTCTCCATTACCATCAGCGAACCCACAAAAACGATCGAGACGTTTGAAGCGATCATCGATGCGTTTTCAGACTTTGGGTTAGTTCGCAAAGAACCTGTGCTGGTTGTGGGTGGCGGACTTGTTACCGATGTGGCTGGGTTCGCTTGTGCCTCCTACCGTCGTAGCAGCAACTATATTCGCGTTCCAACCACGCTGATTGGACTAATTGATGCGGGTGTGGCAATTAAAGTTGCGGTCAATCACGGCAAGCTCAAGAACCGTCTGGGAGCTTATCACGCGCCGAAGCAAGTGCTTCTAGACTTTTCATTTCTAAAAACGCTGCCTGTTGATCAGATTCGCAACGGTATGGCAGAACTAGTGAAAATTGCTGTTGTGTCGAATCTGGAAGTCTTTCAATGGTTAGAGACTTACGGAGAGGAGTTATTGAATACTCACTTCGGATATGTAAATGGCACGCCTGAATTGAGCGCGATCGCACACAACGTTAAATACGAATCGATCAAAACTATGCTGGAATTAGAAACGCCTAATCTGCATGAATTAGACCTCGATCGCGTCATCGCTTACGGACACACTTGGAGTCCGACGCTCGAATTATCGCCCGCCGTGCCGCTGTTGCATGGTCATGCCGTGGCGATCGATATGGCATTGTCGGCGACGATCGCAGCCTGTCGCGGCTACATTAGCGACACCGATCGCGATCGCATTCTAGGACTGATGAGCCGAATTGGACTGGCGATCGATCATCCCCTGCTAGACGGCGACTTGCTCTGGGATGCTACTCAATCGATCACCTTGACTCGTGACGGCTTTCAGCGCGCCGCCATGCCTCGACCAATTGGAGAATGCTACTTTGTCAACGACCTGACGCGAGAAGAACTTGATGCTGCTTTAGCAGAGCATAAGCAGATTTGTGCTAACTATCCTCGTGCGGGGGCAGGTATTGATGCTTATGTGGGCGAGAATCAGCAATTGACGGGGAGCGCTGTCAATGGTTAATACGCTCAATTCTACCCATGCCGAGCCGCGTCCAGTAACGCCACTCGGCATTCTAACCGACCATTTGAAGGCAGCAGCACAGCTTTTAGAGAATGAGGCTGTGTCTGCTGAACTAAAGCAGCATGTGCAGCAGGCATTCAAACTAGCAGCAGGATTAGATCCCTATGTAGAAGCGTGTACCTCTCACGAATCGCCAGACTTGAGGGCGATCGCAGAGCGCACAAGTCAAGAAGCATGGAGTCATCGATTTTCTGCGGGTGAAACGGTGCGAGCGTTAGAACAAGAGATGCTGTCTGGACATGTGGAAGGACAAGCCCTGAAAATGATCGTCCACATGACTCGCGCTAAAACCATTTTGGACATCGGCATGTTCACGGGTTATTCGGCATTAGCGATGGCGGAAGCGTTGCCAGAAGATGGATGCTTGTTGGCGTGCGAAGTTGATCCCTACGTGGCTCAAGTGGCTCAAACGCTGTTTCAAAAAACGACTCATGATCGCAAGATTGGAGTCAGGATTGGTGCAGCATTGGAGACACTAAATCAACTAGCAGACGAGGGCACCTGTTTTGATTTGGTGTTCATTGATGCTGACAAAAAAGAGTACGTGCAGTACTTCCAAACCTTGCTGGATCGGGATCTACTCGCGCCTCACGGCTTCATCTGTGTAGATAACACGCTGCTCCAGGGACAGCCGTATTTACCAGCCAATGAACAATCTGAAAACGGAGCCGCGATCGCACACTTCAATCAAGTTGTGGCGGACGATCCTCGCGTTGAGCAAGTGTTGCTGCCCGTGCGAGATGGTTTGACGATCATTAGACGCCTATGACCACTACACCTCAGGAGTCAACCTCCACTCCTCTAAAAAGTCTCGCAACGTTGGCGCTCCTCCTGATCGCGCTGCCAATCAACAGTCTTCTGGTTTTGGTGGCGCTGGTCTGGAGCGCACTAACTCGCCTATTCAGAACACCGCCTTCTTCGACTGGAAAAACGGTGATGGTGTCGGGCGGCAAAATGACAAAAGCGCTCCAGCTTGCTCGCTGCTTTCACGCGGCAGGGCATCAGGTTGTGTTGGTCGAAACGCATAAGTATTGGCTGAGCGGACATCGGTTCTCCAATGCCGTCGATCGCTTCTATACGGTTCCTGATCCTCAAAAGGATTTGCAGGCGTATACAGAAGCGTTGCAGAACATTGTTGAACAAGAACAAATCGATGTTTTCGTTCCGGTTACAAGTCCGGTTGAAAGCTACTACACGTCCTTGATTAAGCCGCTCTTGTCTTGCGAGGTGTTTCAGTTTGACAAGGAAATGACGACACTGTTGGATGACAAGTTTGCATTTGCGGAGACGGCGCGATCGCTAGGTCTATCAGTTCCCAAATCGTTTAGAATCACCGATCCAGAACAGGTGATTAATTTCGATTTCTCCAGCGAAACTCGTCCCTACATTCTTAAAAGCATTGCTTACGACTCGGTACGCCGCTTGGATCTGACCAAATTGCCATGTTCAATGCCCGAAGAAACGGCTGCCTTTGTTCACAGTCTGCCGATCAGCGAGGAACGACCGTGGATCATGCAGGAATTTATTGCAGGGCAAGAGTACTGCACGCACAGCACGATCCGAAAGGGTGAGTTGCGATTGCACTGCTGCTGCGAGTCTTCTGCGTTTCAGGTGAACTACGAAAACGTGGATCAGCGGCAAATTTTAGAGTGGGTTCAAACCCTTGCGAAAGCCCTAAATCTGACCGGACAAGCTTCATTTGATTTTATTCAAGCCGACGATGGCAAAGTTTATGCGATCGAGTGCAATCCCCGCACCCATTCTGCAATCACGATGTTCTACAACCATCCTGGAGTTGCCGAGGCATATTTGGGGCAAACTCCGCTGCCTGAACCACTTCAGCCATTGCCAACCAGCAAGCCGACATACTGGCTATATCACGAACTGTGGCGGCTGACGCAGGTGCGATCGCTCCAACAATTGCAAACTCAGCTTAAAACTCTAACTGAGGGAACGGATGCCATTTTTCAGGTCAACGATCCCCTGCCATTTCTAACGGTGCATCACTGGCAAATTCCTCTCTTGCTGATCAGTAACCTGCGCCGCTTTGGCGGCTGGATCAGAATTGATTTCAATATCGGCAAACTCGTTGAGCTAGGCGGTGACTGAAACAAGTTATCAAAGGACAAGTTATCAAAGCTTCTGCCCAAACTCCTTTCCCTGAGAGAATTCTAGACTCCTTAACTCTTTATCAACCCCTTCACCTATGACAGCCACCCTGAGCCAATCTACTACTACCTCGATGGCCGCCAAGAGACAACTCTTTGAGATGATTTTGGCGTTTGTCAAAAGCCAATGCATTTACGTGGCAACGCGATTGGAAATTTTCAATCTGCTGTGTGACGAAGGAGAACTGAGCGTAGATGCGATCGCAAAGAAAACAAACACTGCCCCCGATCGTCTCTACTTTGTGTTGCGTGCCCTAGCACACGTGGATGTGCTGCAAGAAAAACCAGAGCAAGTGTTTGCTCCAACCGAGATGTCAAACTTACTGGCGACCCACAGGGGACCGTCGATGGGTCACTTAGCAATGCACCTGCTGGAACCCGCTCAGTGGGACGCTTGGAACACCTTAGAAGCTGCCCTGCATACCGGCGAAGTTCCGTTCGAGCGGGCAAACGGCAAAGGAGTCTACGAGTTTTGCCGTGATAACGATTGGAGCGGAGATGTGTTCATCAACGCCATGAGTTTCTTCACCAATCATTCCGTTGATGCACTTTTAGATGCGTACGACTTTAGCCGATTCGATACCGTTATGGATGTCGGCGGCGGACAGGGCGGCTTGATTGCTCAAATCGTCAAGCGGTATGGCTGCAATGGCATGTTGTTTGATGTCCCTTATGTTGCTGCAACGGCTCCGGCTTATCTAGAGCAGCAAGGCATCGAGCTAGAGGCCATCAAAATCATCACGGGTGACGTATTTCAGGAAGTGCCGACTGGGGCAGATGCGATCGTCATGAAGTACTTCATCTCAGCCTGGAATGACGAAGACGCCGCGAAAATTTTGCATAACTGTAAGAAAGCGCTGCCACCTCACGGCAGAATCGTGCTGCTGCAAGCGTTTGTTCCCGATATCGACGAGCCGAAAACCGCTCCCGACGGCATCATGCCAGGAATCTTCGCGGTGCAGATCAATGTTGCTGTACCGGGTGGAGGATGGCGCACGAAAAAACATTTCCAAGCCTTGTTCGAGCAATGTGGCTTTCAGTTAGAACAGGTTGTTGATACCACGACCAATCTTTCGGCAATGGAATTTAGTATCGCCTCCTAACCCTATGCCTTGGCAACCGCGTGACAAGTACTGTTGGGATTTTTGGTTTGCGTACAAGGGGCCGACGTTGCACTTGTTTTATCTGCAAGCGTCTCGTTTGGCCTGCGCCTACAATCCGGACAAGCGCCATAATTTAGCCTCGGTGGGTCACGCGGTGCTAACCGACTTTGGTTGGCAAGAAATCAGCGTCGATCAGCCTGCGTTTGAACGACGAGACGGAGACGAGTGGGATAACCTGTCGATTTGGACGGGTAGCATCCTCCAGTACGAGTCTCTCTATTACTTGTTCTATACCGCAAGGCGCAACGAAGATGCTTGGATTACCACTCCCTATGAGCGGCGGCGTCCTCAGCAGATTGGGGTAGCCGTCTCAGACGACTTGAGTACTTGGAGCCGAACGCCTACCTCTCTCGAAAAACCGACCATTCCCAATCCTGGAGTCGATAGCAAGTTCGACGGAATCAACTGGCACGATCCCTATGTAATTCAAGATGAGATCGACGGTAAGTTTTATGCGTTTATCTGCGCTCACAAATGCGATCAGGTATCCGATGCAAATGGAGCCGTTGCCTACGCCACCTCAACTGATCTAGAGCATTGGCAAGAGGAACCTTACAAAGTCTTGTACACCAGTCCTCAATTTCTGCTGACAGAAGTTCCACAAGTGTTTTGGCGCAAAACGAATGACCAGAGCGCTTGGCGATTGTATTTAATCTTCTGTCCGCGTTGGAGTTCGCTGTTTAATCAGTCGATTCCGCTGGGTATGACGTACTACGTGCGATCGCAGCCCATCCGCGATCGCGCTCAGGTCAGCTATGATGCCATTCCTTGGGAACCCGAACCCGCGAATGTTCTGGCCGTCAATTGTCACGCGGGAAAGCTAATTCGTCCAGAATCAGTGACGAATCCGGTGTTTTTCGGATTCCAATTCTCAGATCAAGGTGGACATTTTGTCGGAGGAGTGAGCGATCCGGATTGGGCGACCTTTGCCGACGACGGCACAATTTCTTTATCCAAGCCTCAGATCGTGCCCGACTCGATCGACAGTGCTATCTAATCCAACCTGCTCATTCTCATCATGACGCTCACGCCCCTGCACCGCAAAATTCTCGCCTATCTTGAACCACTCCCGGCTGACTTACTCGATCCCGCGATCGCCAGTTTTGCACAGCGTACTCAGTTCAAACTTAGTCAAGCCGTTACCCATTTGTTGCGACGTTCTCGCGGAACTGGGCCTATGGTCTGGGATCCGTGGATTTTAAAAGATGGCGAGGTTTACCGTCTGTTTTACCTCAAAGGCGTCGAGGGGCAAAATCCGTGGTGGACGATAAGTAATATTTGTGGTGCGGTGTCTGCCGATTTAGAACACTGGGAAGAGTTAGGAACATTACTAGAACCTGACCCACAGAACGATTGGGAGTCGGGTCGAGTATGTGCGGGATGTACCTATAAAGAAGACGATACCTACTACTTGTTTTACTCGGCTGGCGGTAAAGAAATGCCTCACCTCCGCAACGAGGGCATTGGCTTAGCCGTATCGAAAGATGGCTTGCAGTTCTCCCGACAGAGCGATCGTCCTTTGATCATGCCTGATCCTGACGACCTCTGGTATGGACGGAGCAATTGGACGAATCATTTTCACTGGCGTGATCCCTATGTGATCAAGGATGAAACGACAGGCAAATACTATATGTTCATCTGTGCATCTGCAAAAGCAACGGGTCAGTTTCAAGGCTGCGTTGGTTTAGCTGTTGCCGATCGCATTACTGGGCCTTATGAAATTCTTCCGCCTGTGGTCGAAATGACTGACAACTGGGCGTACTATCACATGGAGCGTCCTCAAGTCATTTACAAAGCAGGTAAGTATCACCTCTTCTTTTCGTGTTTCAAAATGTTCTTTGAGCAAACCTGGTTGCAGCGAGAACGTCATCAGCGCATTACGAATTCGTCCCTTTATTGGTATACCTCAGAGCAGATCGCAGGCCCCTACCATCCGGTTGATCCCGATGATTATGTGGTAACGGGTAGCGAGAAAAGCGGGCTGTATGGAACAAACTTTTTACAGATTTCAGACGAACCAGAAGAATTTATTGCCTACGGTTGGTATCATCGGCTACACACATTAGAAACATCAAAGGTGTTTCAGGCCACTTGGGATGCAACCGAACCCACAAAACATTCTCTATCGATTGCCCTCTCGTCGATCTAAACGAAAAAATACGTGTCCTGATTTGAGCGACTGCTCCTCCTTTCAGTAGATCCCCCCTTATCTCCTCCGACTGATGATGTGAGTCCCCCTACTCGACGATTCTAAGTACAAAGGTTGTTTCAAAATCGGAGTCTCACTGACGCATCTTTTGTGCGTTGGGCGGAGTCTAATGAGGGAAATTCTATGATTCAATTGGTAAACATATCGTGGGAACTGAGTCAACTTGCTCAGGTTCCTATTGATGGAGGCGTTACCCGACCTGAAGATGCTGCACTAGTATTTTCAGGTCCGAAGTTTTTTGTGGCTCTAATTTCAGGCGTTGTATTAGCATTTGCATTCCAATTAGTATTAACAAATCTTTCTGTCGCGGCTGGAATTTCTTATCTTGGTCGAGATAGCGATCATGATGATCACGATCACCATGATCACCATGATTCCGGCAGTGTCGGCGGTACAATCCGCAAAATTGGCTTTGCGGTTGGTATTTGGACGCTGATTACTGTAACAATCGCACTCTTTCTTGCGTGTCTCTTGGCAGTTAAGTTGAGTTTGCTTGAGAGTGCAGCATTGGGTGCGATCATAGGTTTGGTGATCTGGGCGACCTACTTTACGCTACTCGTGTGGGTCAGTTCTAGCACCGTGGGATCGCTCGTTGGCTCATTAGTGAACTCTGCTACCTCTGGCTTTCAGGCATTGGTTGGAACAGTGAGTGCTGCGATCGGGGCCAAGGCTGTGAATCAGCAAGTGGTCTCTACCGCAGAAGCAGCGGCAGCAGCAGTTCGACGGGAACTCGGCTCTGCGGTCGATCCAGGTAGTATTCGAGATTCGCTAGAAGATTACCTAGATCGCGTCCGTCCGGCGCAGCTTGACATGGGACGGGTGCGCCACGAGCTAGAAGGGCTAGTGAACGATCCTGAACTACAAAACATTGTAGGGGGCGGCTCTCCTGCCGATGTGATTGATCGACTGAGACACATCGATCGCAACACGTTTGTCAACCTCGTTAGCAACCGCACCGATTTGTCTCGTCAAGAATCGCAACGGTTAGTCGATCAGCTAGAGTCGGTTTGGAACGACACACTAGGGCGGTTCGGGCGTAAAGACCCAACTCAAGGCCTGAGCGACTATCTCCAGACAGTTCAATCCGGTCAGGTCGATACAAACGAGCTAAATCGGCGGATTGAGCAACTCACCGAAGAAGTCCGTCGCCAAGGGCAACTGCTGCAAGGGACGCAGCAAGCCCAAGCAACCTCGATGCGCGATCAAATGTCAACGATCGCATCTATGGCGCAGCGGCCCCAAAAAGAAGGCCAAGGTAACTTGCTCGATCGCGCTGTGCAAATGGGGATCTCTACTTTGATGGGTAGTGTGTTGGGGCGCACTGACTTGTCGGATCTCGATGTCGAGAAGATTTTAGGACAACTGCAAACCGCCAAAGACAAGGTAACGAGTGGTGCGAAAGAAGCAACCAATCGCGTGTCATCCGGTGGCTTCAGCCCGATTCGTTCCGATGTCGAAAACTATCTACTCAATACCTATTCTTGGCACTTAAACCGCGAAACCCTGAACACTGAGTTCCGCGAAGTCTTGTATGACCCAGAGGCTGATCCAGCGGCGGTACGGCGAGAGCTAGAACGCTTAAACCGGACTGATTTTGTCCATCTGCTGACGCAGCGGGGCGATTTGCCTGCGGCACGAGTGTCAGACATTGCCGATCAGCTTGAAGCGATTCGGACGGGTATTTTAGGCTCAGTAGGGGTTGCTGATGAACAAGAGCGATCGCAGGATCTGCGCTCTAGAGTAGAAAACTATTTGCGCTCTACGAATAAGGATGAACTGAACCCCGACGCGATCGAACGGGAAGTAACCCTGCTGTTAGAAGACCCGGACGCAGGGTACGATGCGCTCAGTTCTCGGTTAAGCGGCTTCGATCACGATACGCTGGTGCAGTTGCTTTCACAACGGCAAGATCTATCTCCAGAAGAAGCCGATCAAATTGTTTCACGGTTTGAGACGAGCCGCGATCGCGTGCTCAATTCGTCAAAAGAAGCCCAAGATCGAGTCCGATCTGAAGCGGAAGCGCTCCGAATCCGCGTCGAGTCTTACCTCAGAAACACGAACAAGAATGAACTCGACCCCGATGCCATCAAACGGGACTTCAGAACCTTATTAGATGATCCGCAAGCAGGAGCCTCTGCCTTACGCGGACGGCTCAGCCAGTTCGACCGCGATACGCTAGTACAGCTTCTCGGTCAACGGCAAGATATGACGCCCGAAGAAGCTGATCGCGTTGTGAGCCAATTGGAAGATGTGCGAGATAACGTTCTGCACGCTCCCCAAATTGTGGTTAGCAAAGCGAAAGATCAAGTCGATAGTGTTACCAGCTCGATCGCAGAGTATCTCCGTAACACCAACCGGGATGAACTCAATCCTGAAGGTATTCAGCGCGATTTGAATGTGCTGCTCAACGATCCGAAAGCGGGTATGTATCGCTTCCGGTCTCGGCTATCGCAAATGGATCGCGAGACCTTGGTGCAGCTTTTAGCTCAGCGTCAAGACCTCTCGGAAGAGCAGGTTAATCGCATCATTGATGATCTGCAAAGTAGTATCCGTCGCCTTGTGCGATCGCCTCGTCGGTTGGCAGCCCGGACTCAGCAACGGGTTGAGAATTTCCAGTCCGCGTTAGATAGCTATCTTCGCAACACCGACAAAGAAGAATTGAACCCGGATGGGATCAAGCGCGATCTGCAACTGTTGTTGAGAGATCCTCGCGCTGGGTTTGGTAATCTTGGCGATCGCGTCTCTCACATCGATCGCTCGACTCTGATTGCATTGCTGGCTCAACGCAAAGACATGACCGAAGAAGAAGCCGCACGAGTGGTGGATAACGTGTTGTCGGTGCGTGACCAGTTTATGGCTCAAGTTCATGCCATTCAAGATCGAATTCAGGCTGTGATCGACGGTATCTTTGAGCGCATCCGCTCCTACCTCAACGGCTTAGAGCGTCCTGAACTGAACTATGAAGGTATCAGCAGCGACGTGCGGACGATGTTTCACGATCCCCAAGCTGGCTTTGATGCCATGCGCGATCGCTTAGGCAGCTTCAATCGCGAAACTCTTGTGGCAGTGCTGTCATCACGAGACGACGTTTCTGAAGCGCAAGCCAATCGCATCATCGACCAAGTTGAGAATGCTCGAACCAGCGTTTTGCGACGTGCAGAGCGGATGCAAGAAGAAGCGCAGCGACGGGTTGAAGAGGTGAAGCGGCAGGCGAAGAAGCAAGCTGAAGAGACGCGCAAAGCGGCGGCATCGGCGGCTTGGTGGTTGTTTGCCACTGCGATCGTATCAGCAGGAGCCGCCGCCCTTGCAGGTGCACTCGCGGTGGGTTAATCCTCCATTCTTGATTTTCAATTTCTCTAGTTAACCTCTGAAGCCTCCTCTTGCAGGAGGCTTTTTTATGCAAAGATTCCTATTGCTTTAAGAAAGCGGGGATAGTGTTGTAGAGCTGTGTTGAGTAGACTTATGTTGGGCAATTGTTAAGCGATCGCATCGCCCTCGTAAAGGCACAATTAACCAGAGCCATACAACGTCTGGATGAACCTCAAACAACTCTTTAAGCACTTCTTAAACCAAGTCTGGAAATACCTCTTGAACAGCAGGATGAATCAGATGATGATTCTGCACATTTAATCCTTTCGCCAAGATAGGGTCGCGTTCTAACGCTGCTAAACCGCCATTTGCGAGTTTTGCCACATAGGGAAGCGTACTGTGGTTAAGCGCTTGGGTTGCCGTCCAGGGAACGGCTCCGGGCATATTTGGCACACCATAATGAACAACGCCTTCTTCAACATAGGTGGGATGCGTGTGTGACGTCGGACGCATGGTTTCGATGCAGCCGCCTTGATCGACTGCAACATCGACAATCACAGAACCCGGACGCATGTGTTTGACCAGTTCGCGCGATACCAGAATTGGCGCTCGCTTTGCCAGAACTAGAACCGCACCGATCAGCAAATCTGCGTTGGGAACCACTTCTTCAATGTGGCTAGAGTTGCTGTAGAGTAGCTCGACTCGCGACCCAAAAATTGTTTCTAAGTACGACAAGCGATCGACACTCACATCGAGAATTTGTACCTGTGCACCCATTCCGATCGCCATTCGTGCCGCTTCAGTGCCAACAACTCCGCCGCCCAAAATCACTACGCGACCTGGCTTGACCCCCGGAATGCCACCCAACAAAACACCCCGTCCGCCCTGCTGCCGTTCTAGGAAACGTGTGCCAAATTGGACCGAAAGCCGCCCAGCGATAATGCTCATAGGCGTTAAAAGCGGCAGGCGTCGGTCAGGCAATTCAACCGTTTCGTAAGCGATCGCGCTTACGCCTGACTCTAGCAACCGCTCCGTCAAAGTGCGATTAGCTGCCAAATGCAAATAGGTAAATAGAATTTGCCCTTTGCGAAGAAATTCATATTCAGAGGTAAGGGGTTCTTTAACCTTCACCACAAGTTCCCGATTCCAAACGTCATGCGCAAGGGGAACCATCGTTGCGCCAGCTCCGACATAATCTGCATCTGAGAAGCCCGATCCTAGCCCTGCTTCTTTCTCAACAAACACCGAATGTCGTTGCTCGACCAATACTCGGACACTACTTGGAGTCAGACCAACGCGAAACTCCTGATCCTTCGTCTCTTTAGGAACGCCAATTTCCATCTAAACCTCTTTTGCGGCTCTCTAGTTCTAGCTTAGTGTGCCTAGTTTTTGATGACAGTCATCCGTTTAGTAGATCCATGAACAATCTGTCTCAGTCCCGTTTAGAATAGGAGAAGCAAGGTAAAGAATTGTGAAATCAAGGTTAGTTTTTAGCGCCTTGTTAGACGATCTACCTTGAAATAACACGTCGTGAAATGACACGTTGTGAAATGACAGTAGTTGGTTCGCTCCTCTTAAGATTTATACACGCTGAGGTTACACACCATGACATCCACTCAACCCACAACTACTCCTAAATTTGAAGAGCCTAAGTTTGGTTTTAATGACTATGCAGAGCGGCTTAATGGTCGGGCAGCTATGCTTGGGTTTGTGATTGCGCTTGCGATCGAGTACGTTACTGGGCAAGGCGTTTTATCTTGGCTTGGGTTAAGATAAGCGCTGAGAGTAGGTAAGGAGGTATCGTATTAAGCAGACTTACCTCCTGAGGTCATGTAGTTTTACTTAAGTATCTCTAGAAATGTCAACAAAAGCGTTTGGGCTAGAAGACTCTACTTAGGTGAGTTCTATTGGTCTAGGTCGAACGTTTTAGAATATAAGAAGTCGCTGTAATCGAGCAACCTGTGATGAACGCTGTATGGAATCGGGTATTGAAGTCAGTTTATGGAAAAGAGCCAATTACGGGCTTTATCCTGACAGCAGGTGCAGTGGATGTAGCGATCGGAGGAATTGACCAAAGTTTGTCTTTAGTCTTCTTTGGCTTGTGTGTCGTTTCTGCCGCTCTTGGTTTGCGGTGGTGGCAGTTTTATCGTCGTTCTTCGGAGACAGTTCGAGAAGAACGGGTTGCCTATGCTCTTCCGCCTCAGTCATCTCGTCCGTCGTTGCCAACGCTGAGTGTTCCTAAGAAGAAATGACTGCCGTTGCACAGTTCCTTTTATGCAACTGGGTTGTTGATTTAGCTTGCTGAGGTAGTTAACTCGTTGCTCATTTTGCTTATTGCGCCTGTCTAAAATTGCGATCGCTGTTTTCTCAGCTTATAGATAGATTCTGTACAATATAAACCGTTTGTGAAACTGTTTCAGGATTCGATTGCAATTTAATCTTCTAGGCTACAAAGTTTCATATCTTTAGTCATTACTCTTAGTGTGATTGGTTCAACCATAGGAATTGAATCAGTTCCATTAAAACAACCATTGATAAATTGGTTTATAAATTGAATATCAGGACTGAGTTGGCATCATCTAATTAGATGATGCTATTTTTGTAAGTTTTGTCTCACAAGAAGTCGCGTCATCAGCAGAAATACATTGCTCATTTCTAGCCTGATGAGGAACGGGTGTAACGATGCTTCACCCCAACCGGAAAGTATTCCGGATCACCCATTGCTCGTAGCTGAATTTGAGGAATCTGATCGGCATCGGGTACATAATGCGCAAACTCACTGTTCAGCCGCCGCAAGTGCTGTCGAATTGAGTCTGCGATCGCGCTTCGTTTTTCGTTGCTCTCCTCAACATCAGGCGCAAGTTCTACCACGATTGACAATGCCTTATTTTGATCGGCACCTTCTACCACTTGCATGACAAATTTCCCGGTTACCCAGTTGCAGATCGGGACTTGCTCTAATCCAACCGCTACATTTTCGGGGTAGATATTCGCTCCAAAATAGGACACGGTAAAGTGCGATCGCCCGAAGACATAAACAAAGGGCAAAGGACGAATCCCGCGATCCAATGGACTTTTCGCCGCGAACCCTTTCGGAGCTTCACGAAACGAATCGCGCTGTAATTCTGCTTGAGGATCAAAGCCCTGCTTCTGAAGAAACGAGAGCAAGGTTTCGTAAGGAAGGATGCCGCCCTGATCGGCAATATGATAGCGCACCAAGGGAACCCCGTTGTCTCCCGAAAACAGCAGACTTCCGTCCTGCACTTCAAAGAAGCGACTGGAGGGATCATACTGCACTAGCGTTGGTAAACGAGACTCGCCAAACAGCGTCCGGGCAATGTCAGGGTGAGAGGACAACCAGCGACGAATGCAAATGGTCAACGGCGTTTCATTGCCCAACACTCCTGCATCTGCTGTGCCATAGAGTGAAGCAAAATCGAAACAGAAATCCGTTGAGCCAAGCCGTTCTCCAACCAGCGATCGCCACTCTTCACTAAAGACTTCCCCTGCCATCACCAGCTTGACCTGGTGCGCTTGCCAGTCAATTTCCTGGGTGATGCCGCTATCGATCACATCTTTGAGAAAAGGCGGATAGCCCAGCAGCACAGTTTGCTCAAACAATGGAGCTAACGTCTGTACAACTCGAAAGATCTCGGCCTTATTGTTACCCGGAGTGACCACCGTGATTGGATAACCTTTTGCGGCAAGATGGCGGCAACAATTTGCGGTATACATGCCGCCTACCCAGGTACCAAGCGCAAAGCAGATAATAGCTAGAGTGCGCCGTTGATCAGCGCGAAAGCTGTCATAAAAGATTTGCTCAAACCGAGTGGCGACTGAAAATTCATCGGCGAGCGATCGCGCCCAAAAGCTAGGTTGTCCGGTGGAACCCGAAGAGACGGCAACCATATCACATCCTGCAAGTTGTCCATCTCGGCAAAGCTGAGGCAAGGGATACTGTTGAATGTAGTTGGCTTTGGTGGTGAGAGGAAGCTGCTGAAACTGGTCAAAAGTTTGAATGTCAGTCGGAGTAATGCCTTGTGCCTTGAGAAAGGCTTGGTAAGCCGGAACGCGGCCAGCAACACGATGAAAGAGCGTGAGAACATCTGTTTGAGCATCAGTAGTGTTCTGAGGCGTCAGCAGTCGATCGAGGGGCGTTGTGACAAAGGTTTGCAGGGTAGAGAGGGGCAAGTCGCGATCGGCAAATCGTGGACTGAAATTCTGCTCGACATTCAGAGGCTGCCTAAAATTTTCACTGTTCATCTCAATTCCTCATACATACAGTCGAGGAGATCTTTAACGGATTAGTTAGGCTGATTATGCAACAAGAACGAGGCTAGTTCTCGGAATTTTAATGTGGTGTAAGAGAATTGTCTCACCGTTCCATAAAACGGTTGAGCGCAATAAGCCTCACGAAAGCGAGGCTTAGAAGTATGAGCAGAACAATGTAGTCATTCATTTTGCGTAGTAATTCATTTTGCATCTTTGCTCAATGCGTCTCGCAACCCTTCAACCACTTGATCTAATCCCACTGCTCGTGACGCTTTAAATAGAATGCGATCGCCCGGCTGCACCATTTCTTTCAAGCGGCTCACCAAATCAGCATGAGTTGTGAATTTTTCAGAACGTAGTGGCGCGGCCCCTTGGGCAAGAGCTTCCGCTTCTGCCTCGTCCGCCAAAATTAACAATGCGTCTAAATCTAGGTTTCTTACCCGTTCGCCAACTTGTCGATGGTACTCAGTTGACCAATCGCCCAACTCTTTCATGGTTCCAAGCACCGCAATTTTGCGGCTTCCAGACGTTTGCGCCAACAGCTTCAGCGATGCCAACATCGATTCTAATCCCGCATTGTAGGTTTCATCTAAAATCACGACATCGTTTGCCAGGTCGTAACGGCGCGATCGCCCTCCTGGTAAATCAATCTCTAGACCCGATGTGAGCTTTGACCAATCCAGCTTCAAAGCTTTTGCAACGCCTAACGCCGCTAGAAAATTCAGCGCGTTATGCTCTCCGGCAAGAGGCAATTCAAAATTTAGACTGCCAAGCCTTAAGCCATTGGTGCTAAGCTCCGGAGGGGTTCGCTCCGCTAAGTCCGTTGGAGCGCTAAGCATTTCACCTTGCAGATCGCCGCCTGTCAGTCCGTAGGTGATGGTGTCGCCCTGCCAGACCATAGCGGCAGTTTCAATTAGAAGCGGGTTGTCGTGGTTGAGAATAGCCACAGAATCAGGCGACATTTCAGCAAGCAGTTCGCATTTGGCTTGCGCGATCGCGGCTCTCGATCCAAGTCGCCCTATATGAGCGGTTCCAACATTAGTAATCACGGCCACATCAGGGCTGGCAATCTGGCTTAATAGCGCGATTTCTCCTGGCGCTCGCATTCCCATTTCAACCACAGCAAAATCATGATCAGCGCTCAAGTTTAACAGCGTTTTTGGAACGCCAATTTCGTTGTTGTAGTTCGCCTGAGTTTTTAGTACACGACCATATTGAGAAAGAACTGCCGCTAAAATTTCTTTGGTGGTCGTTTTTCCAACTGATCCAGTAATTGCAATAATTGGAATGTCGAACTGCTTGCGCCACCAGTGCCCTAAGGCTTGATACGCATTTAAGGTATCTTTAACTACGATTAAGGAGAGATCAGACGACGGAAAAGCTTCGTCTACGATCGCGGCGATCGCGCCTTGTGAAATTGCGGTTTCAACAAAATCGTGTCCATCAAATTTCTCACCCCGCAACGCCAAGAACACATCTCCCGGCTGAACATTCCGGCTATCAGTTGTAATTCCGGTTGCTACATCTGCGCGATTGAATAGATTCTGAGTCGATGCACTGAGAACGGTAATAATCTGATCGAGAGACGCTTGAAACGGCATAGGGTGAGGAAAGAAAACTAGCTGCCTATTCTAAGCGTTTGCCACGTCATTTTCTAGAGGTGTCATGAAGCGATCCTGTGGAGCTTGGCAAAGCCAATCGCGGTTAATCGAATTACGAAACCAATGGATCGCCCTACTACAAAAGCTTTCCGTTAATTCCACCTCTGCAATCCCTGTATTTTCTGATCTGGTCAACGCTTATTCTGAGCCACACCGCTTCTATCACACTCTTGCTCATATCCAGTCGGTTCTGCAATGGGTCGATCGCTTGCAGTCAGGTGCTCACGATTTGCCAGCCATTCAATTAGCGGTCTGGTTTCATGACGTTGTCTACGACACGCGATCGCAAGATAACGAAGAAATGAGCGCAGCCTATGCCAGTCAGGTATTGAGCGCGCTCGAAATTCCAAATTTCATAGTTGAGAGAGTCAGCCATCTGATCCTCGCAACAAAGCATCATCTTGTGGAACCAATGGATAGTGATGCTCAAATTTTGTTAGATGCTGATTTAGCGATTTTGGGTGCAGCCCCAGTTCAGTACAAAGAATACGCTTCAGCGATTCGACAAGAATATGCTTGGGTTTCGGAGGCAGACTATCGAGCCAGGCGCTGTCAAGTGTTAGAGGCATTTTTAGAGCGCACACAACTTTATTTCACCGAGTTCATGGTTGAAGAATTGAATGCGATCGCCCGATTTAACCTCCAAACCGAAATTCAAGCGCTCAAATGATCAAACTTTTCAAATTTGTAAGCGATCGCTCAATTTTCTGCTATTCTAGGTAAGGCTTAAGCGGATGTGGCGGAATTGGTATACGCGCACGCTTGAGGTGCGTGTGGCTTTGCCTTGCGAGTTCGAGTCTCGCCATCCGCATAACCTCAAAAAGGGTACATCGTCAAAGATGTACCCTTTTTCATTTCGGTAGAAGAGTTTTAGTTCTTCGATGACTTTATAGAATCAAACAGAATTTCATTGAATTTCTAATTCAGTCAGCGATCGCTGCTGACGTATTTTTTTCCAACGTCAAAATTGTTTTTGCCTGTTGCATCAATGTATTCTGCTCCTGTTGAATTACTTCTAGTCGCAACAGAATCTCGGCAAGTTGCTCCTGTGGACTGCTTTTAGAGGAGTTGACAACAGTAGCCCGAATTGCAAGTGGTTTAGTAACCATTCCTAGCAGCCGTTTACCGAGTTTGAAGGGTAATTGCAAAATAAACACCCAGGCTTGCTCAGTAATCCGACTGAAGGCTTTCAGTAAACCTGACAGTAGTAATAGGGTGAGTAGAACGATGCCGATTGTATAAAAAGGATGTGTCAGGAACCAAGATAGCAGTGGGTGAGCGTTAAGCCAGGCGTAAACTGTACTATTCAATGATTTTTGAACACTATCAGCGATCACAGTTTTGGTCGAACCAACTGTCTCGGCTCCTTTTCCGATAATCTGACCACCTGTTTCTGTGACCCGATTGATCACTGTCTCACTCGTTCCCGACAAACCAGCTTTTGCTTGGCTGACAGTTTCTGAGATCGCACCTGCCGCCTGTCCTGCTTTTTCAGTAAAATTCACTTTCGCATTCTGTAAGACATTCAAAGCATTAGAGGACATTCCTGAATTGGGAAATAGCTCTCCGCTACCTACTATCGTTACCATCGTTACTTACCCAGAAGATCGTTCACTGTTACAGGATGCCCTGAACCAATGGCGGATTTCCTCGTATCTTGTAAAAGTAGGCTCCCTCAGCGCTGCCCATACAGTCCGAAACAGTTTCCAACCAACTTATTCAAGCTTTTCCATTTCTTGCGTTAACGGGTGAAGTAGTCAGGGATAACTGAAAACAAGTTCCACGATCGCGTGTTGCAATCTTGTCGCTCAACCAGGTTATTGGTCCATGAAACGCTTGAAAATTTGGCAATCCCTGATTAGGAAAGTTCTCTTGCTCAGCCTTGTTCTATCTGGCTTTCTAGGGATTCAGTTGCTTCTACCCCAAATTGCCAAGGCTGATTCTGGCAATACATGGGCGGAAAAAATGGTGCAAGCTGGGGAATCTTTAGGCAGTAGTGCAATAAAAACAAGCGGAACAGTTGCTGGAGCAGCACTCAATGCCAGTTTGAGTGCTGGAAGTACTGCGTTACAGACTGGAACAGGTATAGCACAAACGGCTGTTCAAGTTGGCGGGGTGGTTGGTGGTGCAGCAGTTGGGGCAAGCAAAGTAGCAGTCGGTACAGCTGTTCACGTTGGAGGAACTGTAGGAACTGTGGCACTGCAAGCTGGCAAAGCAGCAACTGGAGCGGCTATTCAGGTTGGCGGGGTGGTTGGAGATACAACACTTCAGGTAGGCAAAGTAGCAGTCGGTAAGGCTATTCAAGTTGGAGGAGTGGTTGGTAGCGCAACCGTGCAAGTGGGACAAATCACCGCCAAAGAAACTTACCAACTCATGGGACAGGCCGCTGAAGGCGCAAAACATGCTTCAGAACTGATTGCTCAAGGCATTTCCCAATCCTTCAATAGCCAGGTTCTACCGTTGCTAGACGTAGTCATTGATGAATTAGATACAGTTCAGATCGAGGCTCGAACGCATCAATGGCAACAAATGCATCCAGACCAGATGTCTGGACAGCTTGCAAAACATTTTATTTGGAACCATGCTCGAAAATCACTATTACCTAGCGATTGGGTGACAACTGTACGAACACAGGCTGAACTGGTTTATGAAATTGCAGCCTTGTATGGACTTGATCTCAATGATCCGGCACGAAAAGCAGAAATCATTTCGCTTGCCACCGTTAACCTTAGTAGCGGTCCAACAATTAAAGCAGGGGTTGGATTGCTGAAGTATCCAATTAGCCAAGTTCCTTTTGCGGGTGACGCGGTCGATATAGGGTCAGACTCTATGCTTCGGTTTGCAATGGTTCACATACTCGGACACGCTGCCTGCCGCTACTATGCAACAAAGGTCGGTGTACCTGTACCAGATGTTATCACTGCAAGTTCACAGGCAGAAAGAGAATCGCTGGCTTCCTCTTGATGAGGAAAATGCTTTGCCAAGACCTGCATCATCTCTTCTTATTTGACCGCTCCCCCTATAGTTCTCCCTCTGAACTTTCACATAGTCTGACCGAATCATTATGCTGATTGACGATCGCTAGCAGTATTCTTTTGTGCTTCTGCATAGATTCGTGAAGCGGTAGCCATATGCTGTTCAGCCTTTTCACCTCTTGATTAAAACCACATCAACGTCTCGGAGCAACCTGAACCGCGATGGTAGCCAATGATGAAGCAGGCATCCTCAACATTGCCTTTGAGAAAAACTCCTCTGAAAAACTCCTCTGTAAGAGGCGTGATATTCGACGTGTCAATCTCGTTGTCCGTCATTTATTCTAGGTAAGGCTTCAGCGGATGTGGCGGAATTGGTATACGCGCACGCTTGAGGTGCGTGTGGCTTTGCCTTGCGAGTTCGAGTCTCGCCATCCGCATAACCTCAAAAAGGGTACATCGTTAACGATGTACCCTTTTTCATTGCTCAAATTTCGCTCTATACTTCAACAGGAATGGTTTGATTAACCTGTTGCGCTGCTTCGGTCTGTCCTTCCGCAGGCTTACGAGCAATCCAATACTTGCTCATAAAATGTACCTGCGTCGAAATGTCCGTAAAGCCCGCTTCCTGTAATCGTGCTTCCAAATTATCGGTGCTGTAGTGGCGGTAGTACGGCTCGTGGAACATCTCCGGGAAGTTTTCCATTAGAGGAGCCATTTCCGGTGAGTCGCTCACCTGAATCGAGTCACAGATGACAAACGTACCACCGGGCTTGACCACGCGGAAGCAATTGTTGATCACGTTCTGACGCGCTTGTGCGGGCAGTTCATGAAACAAAAAGACGCAGCTTACCGCATGGAAATAGTTGTCCACATACGGTAATTCTTCTGCATTTGCCTGAATCAGTTGGAGCAACTCTCCAGGATTTTGTGACAGAAGCTGATTGGCTTTCCGCAAATAAGCAGGCGATAAATCTGTTCCATAGAGCGACGCCTTCGGCAGCATTGCTCGAATATTCTTGAGCGTCCGACCTGTACCGCAAGCAACGTCTAGAACCTTGATTTGAGTCGGAGGAACGTCCCGAAACGCCTGCAACCCTTCTTTTAAGGGAGCTAAGATACGCCGCCGCATTGGATCGGCGGCTCCATTAAACAGGAGTTCGACCTGCAAATCGTATAAGTTGGCTGACAGGTCGCTGAGATAGCCATTTGTCTGATGGTGGAAGTTTTGCAGGTAATAGCTGGGATACCCACCAGTCTCAACCGCCGTGTCAAACTTTTGGTGCTGCTTGTTTTGCACTCGCTCCCACATCGAAGGCATGTCAAGCCACACCACCGGATAGAAGCGGAAGAAGTCGTCCCAAGGATTATCAAACAGAATGCTTTCTGGATAAACGCCCTGCTCCGCATCTTGCCAGTCCGCTTCCACAATACGCCTATAGCGTTGCTGAATCTGACCCAGAATCTCCGCTGAAACCGGAGCCGTCTTGCTTTCTGAAGAAGGAGCGACAAGATTGGTCAATTGGATGCCCACGGCTTTGTGTGCCAACCCAAAAACGCTCTTGCCCTGCTGAAATGTTTGATACGCCAGTTTTGTTAACGTGTCAGGCATGGTTAAACTTTATTAGACTGAAACCCACTTACATCAATAATTGTAACGAATTTAATGAGAGCAGCATTGAGTTTCAGTAATTGATTCTTTAAAGCATGAAAGAGCGATCGCGCCTCTAAAAGATGCGATCGCTCCATCCAACCCATGAAACTGACTTAACGCAACGCTTAGCAGTCGTAGTACAGCATGAACTCGTAAGGATGAGGACGAATACTCATCGGAATCACCTCACGGTCGAGCTTGTAGCTAATCCAGCTTTCAATAAAGTCCTCAGTGAACACACCGCCTGAGGTCAAGTACGAATGATCCGTTTCGAGGTTCTTCAGCGCTTCAGCCAATGACCCTGGCGTAGACGGAACCTTCGCCAATTCTTCGGGGCTGAGTTCATAGATATCCACATCGAGCGGAGAACCCGGATCGATTTGATTCTTGATACCATCAATACCCGCACACAACATCGCAGCAAACGCGAGGTAAGGATTAGACGTAGCATCAGGACAGCGGAACTCAAGCCGCTTCGCTTTAGGATTGGTACCTGAAAGCGGAATTCGGACAGACGCCGAACGGTTGCCCTGAGAATAGGCTAAGTTCACCGGAGCTTCAAATCCTGGAACCAGACGCTTGTAGGAATTCGTGGTCGGATTGGTGAATGCCAACAAGGACGGGGCGTGCCTCAGAATGCCACCGATGTACCAGAGCGCCGTTTGGCTCAACCCGGCATACATGTCGCCTGCAAACGTCGGCTCACCGTTGTTCCAGATCGACTGGTGACAGTGCATTCCAGAGCCATTATCGCCAAAGATAGGCTTGGGCATAAAGGTAATGCTCTTGCCATACTTCCGCGCCACATTTTTAATGACGTACTTGTAGGTCATCAGCCAGTCTGCGGCTTGCACCAACGTACCAAACTTGATGCCCAACTCGCACTGACCGCCCGTGGCAACTTCATGGTGATGCTTCTCGATCGGCACACCGCACTTTGCCATCGTCAGCAGCATCTCAGACCGCATATCCTGGGAGGTGTCGGTCGGTGCAACTGGGAAGTACCCCTCTTTATTCCGAGGCTTGTAGCCCAAGTTGCCACCTGGCTCAGTCCGACCAGAGTTCCAAATTCCTTCAGAACTATCGACGTGATAGTAACCTTCGTGCTGGTTTTGGTCATAGCGGACATCATCAAAGATGAAAAATTCAGCTTCAGGACCAAAGAACGCGGTATCGCCTAATCCGGTCGTTTTCAGGTAATCGATCGCTTTTTGGGCAATTGAGCGAGGATCGCGACTGTAAGGTTGTCCGGTACGCGGTTCAATAATCGAGCAGACCATGCTCAGAGTCGGGTGTTCCATGAATGGATCAATCCAAGCAGTATCCGGATCTGGAACCATCGCCATATCCGACTCGTTGATCGACTTCCAACCGCGAATGCTCGAACCATCAAAGGCAACACCTTCAGTGAAGCTACTTTCCTCGATCTGGCTCTTGTGTAATGTCAGATGCTGCCAAATTCCTGGCGTATCAATGAACTTAAGATCAATGAGTTCAATATTCTCATTATTAATCCATGCCAGGATGTCTTGCGGGGTTGCCATGAAATACTCCTTACTCGGTTCGTCTTGCTCAACTCTGAGCGCGTGGTTAGAAAAGTAGGCTTGGAAAGTTAAAAAAGGTGTTTAGGTTAAGCCAATTTGACGATCAAACTTGAAAATCAATCAAACTTAAAAATCAAATTTAGCGATCAAACCGCTAACCTTACCCTGCAACCCTGTGAAGAGATTGACCCAAACAGTTTTTCCTTGCCCAAAACCTAGAATCGACTCGCAGAACACCGATTTTCCCGGAACGTGACTTCCAAGAATCGCGGTCTTTTGAAATCTAAGGTTTAACTGAACCATCGTAGAAAGAGGCTCACAGCGATTTTGTATCGCTTGTTACAAAACGCTTTGTGTTCTTTGGAATTCAACTTAAGATTTAAGAATTACAAATGCTACAAGCTCCATCCGTTCATTCTTTTCTTGGCCTATCCCTGGCTAAATTAGAAGAAATGTAACGATTTGCGAATAGAGGGCTACCCCAAAGGATACCGTCAAATATAGGTTCAGTCCCCCGTGGTAGACTTGAGCCTAAATCAGAAATTTATGACGCTTCGACAAGGTTCGACGAGGGCTGTGAGTCGACGTTGCCTTAGCTAAACACACAAGCTAAACACCTTTAGTTACAGGGATTGTTGGGAGAATAATTTCATGCGGGACGCAGTGACAAGCCTGATTAGAAACTATGACGTTACCGGTCGTTACCTCGATCGCAATGCTCTTGATAACCTGAAATCCTATTTTGATACTGGGATGGCGCGGGTTCAAGCAGCAACGGTAATCAACTCAAATGCGGCGGGAATTGTTCGGCAAGCGGGAAAACAACTCTTTGATGAACTCCCCGAACTGATTCGTGCCGGTGGAAATGCATATACAACTCGTCGTTATGCGGCTTGCCTGCGAGATATGGATTACTACCTCCGCTATGCCAGCTATGCACTTGTAGCAGGCGATATGGATGTGTTGGATGAGCGAGTTTTAGAAGGCTTGCGCGAAACCTATAACTCGTTGGGTGTGCCGATTGGTCCGACCGTTCGCGGGATTCAAATCATGAAAGACATTGTGAAGGAACAGGTTGCGGCGGCAGGACTTACAAGCACAGGGTTTTTGGATCAGCCGTTTGATTACATGGCTCGCGAGTTGGGTGAGAACGACCTCTAGCGCCTGACCTGTAGCTCATGTTTTCTAGCCATACGCCCCCATCTGTTAGAGAAAAATAGGTGGGGGCGTATTGTTGTGCAATTCAAGGACTTGGCACTGGAGCAGGTTAGGCAATGCTTGGGAGGAGCGACGGATGGAGTCAGGGGTATGATGAAACCGCGATCGCGCTTGCGATGCGGAGCAGTTCCCCCGACGGGGTAAACGCAGGTCACTTCGCCGTTATTGCCTGCCGATCTGCTGAAAACGGCGATTATCCAGTAACTTAGGGCGACGATGTGATGAGTTGTCAGTACTGGGCTGTGATTAGCGCAACGCGCAACTCCAAAGGAAGCGCGCACGCCTAATGTCCGGATGCAGGATGAGCTTCTTGGTGAAGAGTTGTGGGCCAGTGCTAAGCTAGGTGAAATTGCCGAATCAGGACGTGCAGCAACAGCGTAAGTAATGTATTAGCGGAATATAAATCGGAATGTGAATCAATACATTTTGCAAATTCATTCCGCGTCGTTGTGTAATTTATCTACAGTTTTGTTAGTCTCCTCACCCTGCCAACACTACTGCTATGACAAATCAAATTACCCTCAATTTTGATTTCCCTAAAGTCAGTGGCTCTTTGACCTCTTCCGACTACAGTGAACTATCTAGAACCTTTTCATTTGAGATTCCTGATGCAACCCCTCTGATCGAGCAAGCGGAGGCGTTTCTTCGTGATCTGCCGGATATTGGCTCATTTTCGTGGAACATTGATTTCAGAAACTTTGATTTAGACTGCACTCCTAGCCATTCTTTGCCCATCAGTGGGCTTGTTATTTTCGGAGACAGTCTTTCTGATCCGGGCAATCTTTTTAATCTCACCGGTCAGCAAGTTCCTCCTAGTCCTCCCTACTTTGACGGACGCTTCTCGAATGGTCCGATCTGGGCAGATTATCTCGCTCCTCGTTTGAACTTAGAGGAAACTTCGGTTAACAACTTTGCTTTTGGTGGCGCAAAAACTGGGCGGGACAACATCGCCAATACTCTGTTTGGTTTACCGGAGAGTTTAAATTTGCCCGGACTTCTTGACGAGGTGGGTACCTTTGCCGCTACAACGGGAGCGAAAGGCGCTGACCCAAACGCGCTCTATGTTGTGTGGGCAGGCAGTAACGACCTATTGAATCTGCCACTAGATCCGCAGGGAGCCGCTAAAGGAATTAGCGAGGCAGTGACGAATATTTCTAGCGCGATCGCAACCTTAGCTCAGTTAGGCGCAGAAAACATCGTGGTTCCGAATTCGGTGAATTTGGGATTAGCTCCTTTTCCAAATCAAACCGGAGTTGCAGCGCAGGCA
>NZ_JCACKG010000018.1:0-2156 GCF_059505265.1 Myxacorys chilensis
GACGAGGCTTGTCACGTGCTGCCGGCACGGCCGCAATCGGGGCGGGTGTGTGGATGCTCTTGTCATGAGCGCGAGATAGATCCTAACCCCAGTTGACCCCGTCGAGCACGTCACCAGGGCGCGGAGCCGGAAGACCTTGCTCCATCGCCGCCTCCGGTGCTCCTCTTCATTGTGGATCGTCCGACACCTTTGGCAGACGGTCTTGTGCCGTTCGCGTAAAGAGCCAGCGTAACGCCTCTGACTGACTTCCCACACAGCCTCTCAGAAGTCACTGCGGCTGCGATCCTGACGATGATGCCGGAGCTGGGCCACCTGGATCGCAAGCAGGTTGCAAGCCTCGCGGGCCGCGCGCCAGTCACCCGCCAGTCCGGGCGGTCGCAGGGGAAAGCCTTCATCCAAGGTGGACGTGCTGCCCTCCGGCAGGCCCTCTACATGCCAGCGGTCGTGGCCTGCCGCTTCATCCCCGACCTCAAGGCCAAGTACGACCAGCTCATCAGCTCAGGAAAGCCAGCCAAACTCGCCATCACCGCTATCATGCGCAAGCTCATCGTCCTCGCCAACGCCCTGATCCGGGATAGCCGCCACTGGCAAGCAGCTAGGCCTTGATCAAGACGGATACTCTGACACCACCCGCCTTGCATTTCCATGCTATCCTTCCAGTCTGTAGACGTCCGGCTGGGAAGTGCCGGCGTTTAGAGGTCGACTGATGGCCAGAGTGGGACTTCGACTTCTCGGCAGCTTCGAAGCGAGGGTCGATGATCGGCTCGTCGCCTTCCCGACTCGACATTCGGCGCTGCTGCTCGCTTGGCTGGCGCTCTTACCAGATCGCGCGCATCCGCGGGAGCGATTGGCGGGCCTCTTCTGGCCCGACCGGAGCGAGGAGCAGGCCCGGACCTCGCTCAGGCAGGCTTTGTACCGTTTGCGTGCCGCGTTGAACGACGCCAATCCGCAGCCTATCCGGACTGACTCCCGTGGCATTCTCCTAGACAGCGCCGCGATTCATTCCGACCTTGCTGCAATCGAAGCGGTTAGCCCTGGAGACGGTGAGACCCTGGCCAGGGTGGTCGGGCAGATCGGTGGCGATCTCCTGGAAGGTTTTGACGATGCCAGCCCCGAATACGACACTTGGCTGCTAACTGAGCGGGCCCGAGTCCGGCGCCTCGTGGCGGAACGGTTCAGCCAACTGGCGGCGCTGCACGAGGTGGCGAGACGCTTTGGCGAAGTCGAGGCGCTTGCGCGACGGCAGCTCGCCCTCGATCCCTTTGACGAAGCTGCCCTACGGCAACTGATGTCGGCTGCCGCCCGCCAAGGCCGACGGAATGCCGCGCTGACTGCCTTTCGGGCTCATGCCGACCGGCTGCGCGAAGAGTTGTCGGTTGCGCCCGAGACGGCCACGGTGGCCTTGTGGCAGGCGATCAAGACCGGAACGCTAGGCCCCACAGGACGGATGACGGGCGAGAGGATTTCCGGTCGTACGGATCTATCCGCAGAGGCCACCCCGTCCCAGACGGCCACCGCGTCTCAAGCCTCGACAACCCCCGTCGAGCAGCGGCGGCTCGCGGTGCTCCATTTGTGCGCACCCGGGGTCGGCGCTCATCTGGCCGGCCTTGATCCCGAGGAAGCCGTGCTGGCCATCGCGACCGTCGTTCGGCAGATGGAGGAGATCGTCTGTCGCTACGGGCCGCATAGCCTCCGCGCCTCGGCCGGAGGACTCACGGCCACCTTCGCCCTTGCGGAGCGTCCAGCCCTGTCAGCGGCGCGCGCCGCCCTTGAGGCAACCGCGGCGACGGGGGCCTGGGGCGGCGTACATGCGGGCGCGTCGCTCACCGACGGGAGCAACGAGGCAAACCTCCTCGATTTCATCGCACGACGGCTGGCGGAAACTGGGGCCGGGGCGGTCCTCCTTTGTGAGAACGCGCGTGCCGAGTGCGAGGGCTATCTTCTTCTGGAGCAAGGTCCGTCGCTCGTCCTGCCGGGTATCACACGCCCAATTCCGACATGGCGTGCAACTGGAGCTACAGGCGCGCGCAATAGTTGGCAGGCGCGGGCAAGCCGGGGCCTTTCGCCGCTCGTCGGTCGCGAGGCCGAGCTTGTCATGCTCCGTCAGGCGCTCGCGCGCAGCGAGGCCGGGGCTGTAGCCGTCCTCGTTTCGGGCG
>NZ_JCACKG010000019.1:0-27895 GCF_059505265.1 Myxacorys chilensis
CGGTTGTTTTCTTCTGTTCTCTCAACTTAACCCGCAACTTGGATTAGGAGTTGAATTAAGGCAGTGGCGGATATGGCGATCGATTTTTGTGTCAAATAGTTTATAGCCAGATAGAAGCTTGAATGTCTTTAGCAAATCTGTTTAGCTCGTCAAGCCCACACCACAAACGGTAAACCTTAATCATTAAAGTTAGGTTCGAAATTTGCTAGACGCAAGTTAGATCAACCCAGCACGCAGGGTAACAACAGCCGCTCGAACTTGATCCTCTTTCGACCATCAACTTAAGCTCTTTGAGTTCTCGTCCTGAAAACTGCTCAGCGTCCGGGTCGATGGTAGGGAATTGAAGATGCTTTATCATGTGGTAGGCGACTTGGGGATCGAGATGAACTGCCCTTCGAGGGACGCGATCGTAAGAAGTTAACATCAAACACGAATACTGGAAGTGCTGCTTTATGCTGAAGGGCGGCATTTAATCGGCTAGAATCTTCGCCCTAATAGACGTTGCTTGACGCCTTCAGCAATTTTTTGTCCTAAATATTCTGGAATTAAGCTTTCATTCGGTCCTAACAAGTAGAGAATGAGGCGAGTCCGACCCCTCCATACGAGTAGATTTGCATTCACCACCAGCAGGTCTTCTTGCCAAATCGCGTACATCACTTTATAGAAAAGTCCGGGTTGGTTATCAGCTTCGATCAGAAGGGCCGGCAGGTGAAAGACTGGATCAACGTAGAACTCTGTTTCAACCTGCTCTAAGCCTGCATCCAGATTGAATTCAACCGCCAACATTTCTTCAACTTCAAATCGTCCAGCCAGCGCCTCACGAATGGCCCGACACACATTGTCAGAGGTTTTATCAGTCAAGGCTTTGCCACTGCGTGACACAATCAGCTTTATAAACACCAGCATGGGTGGATAGATTTGCCCATACAGACTCAAGCTGTGAATGGTTAGCCCATAAGCCGCCAAAACGCCAAAGATATCGCTTAATAAGAACGACTGGTTTCGATAAGCAAAATGCAGCGCACTTTTATTGCCTTCAGGTTTTAGCTCAATTACCGCTTGTTTAGTGCGATAGAGTTGGTAGGCAAGTCTTAGGTTCTGAAGCTGAATTTCGCTGCTGACAAATTGCTCGTAAAACTGAGGAAACGCTCGGTTGAAGCGCTTTAGCAATTCTAAGGTTGTTGGTTTTAAGCCCAGAGCCATAATTGAAGGTAGGAATGCCCACTAGAGTAAAAGCGTAAACGAAAGAGGAGCTTGTATTAATTAAAAAAATCGTTACAAATCGACATCATTTTGATCTAGAACGACGAAGGAATAGAGAAATCTCGAAACATGCTGATTGAGAGAGCGATATCCGGAGAATTGGAGAGATATACTATCTAGTACTTGATTTAACTGTTGCTACCTTCACCACGCTCGCATGGGTTTTTGGAAAAGCTTATTTAGTGGGTCTGATGTTCCCTCGACTGCTAGTACTGTCGCGTCTGAGCGCGTTGCGGTAGAAGGAGCAGGCGATCGCGCAAATTCACGGGTCTTTTTTAGTACGGAACGAGAGATCGACTTGTACGAGCTAGAGGAGTTGTGCGATGCAGTCGGATGGTCACGGCGACCGTTGAGAAAGGTAAAGAAGGCAATCCAACATAGCTTTCTGGTCGTCTCGATGTGGGAGCAGCGGGGAATGCAGCGTCGGTTAGTCGGGTTTGCCCGAGCAACTTCTGACCATGCATTTAATGCCACCATTTGGGATGTAGTGGTGCATCCAGAGTTCCAGGGTAAGGGAATGGGCAAGGCGTTAATGCGATTCATGATTAAGAAGCTGCGGGGCGAAGACATTAGCAACATTACGCTGTTTGCCGATCCTCAAGTCGTAAATTTTTATAGAACGTTGGGGTTCATGAGCGACCCGGAAGGTATTAAAGGAATGTTTTGGTATCCAGACTGAGGTTGAGAACTAAGGGTTGAGAGTCCCGTTTACAGGGTTCCCTGAGTTTGAAGAAGGGGATACGTTCTGCAAAAAAATAGTAATTACCCTTAACGAAGCCGTTGGGCTTGCTGAACCCACTGAGCGACTTGGTCAGGGGTTGGACAAAGGTCGCGGCGCTGCATCATAGCCACTTGGAGCTTTAAGATCTGGCGATGCAGTCCCGCGATCGGGGTTTGGCTGAGCTGGGTCGGGGAGGCAACGCCCGCGTGAAGCAGTAATCCGCAATGCTGACAGCCGACGCCCGGAATGCGGGCAAGGTCAGCTAGAGCAATCCATTTATTGATGTGTCGAATGTGAATTTCGAGGCTACTGGCAAGGATGTTTCTTTTCTCTGGCGTGTATCCGAGGCTCAGCAAGTTGAACGTCGTTCGGATGCCTTGAGCATGTAACCGTTTGAGATCGGCGGCGGCAATTCCGGGAAGCTCGTCGATTGGCCAGTTTGCAGAAGGAATTCGGGTTTGATCTAGAGCTTGGCTTTGCCGATGGCGGGAATTGGGTTTCGGTTGTGTTGTTGCCACGCTGCCCTCGCTGTGATGTCTAAATTCTGACTGGGCTGTCCGTTGTAGGATTCAACGGCTGGATTACCCGAATGGATTGAAGTTCTTTAGTGTAGCGGATTTTTTATCCCTTATTAATTCAGGACAGAAAGCAGAATTCAGTTTGAGAAGAACGGTGGTAATCCTCAAAATAATTCAAGTTTAAATCGTTAACGAAACTCAAGATTCACTTTTGCCGAACTGCGTGAGAAACCAGTATCGTTTTCTAGAGGGATGAAGGTACACCTGCGGTAACGCTTCGCAAAACGGGACGCCTTCGGCAACGCTTTGCAAGGAGAGATGAACTGATTGTAAGACTCTCTGATCTTCATCCTTCATCCCTCCTCGCGGTTCCTACGGAGTTGCGCTCTGCGCTATGTCCTCCGGAGCTTGCGCCTTTGGCGCTAGGCGCGGGGCAACGCCCTCCCTCATTCCTTCTTTTGCTATGTCTCAGCCAACCATCGAATCTATCCTTCACGAAAACCGCTTGTTTCATCCAAGCCCAGAGTTTTCTCAAAATGCCCGGATTAAGAGCCTTGATGACTACCGCGCGTTGTACGATCGCGCCTCTGCTGATCCGGAAGCATTTTGGGCAGATTTGGCAAAACAAGAATTGCATTGGTTCCAAGAGTGGGACAGCGTGTTGGATTGGAGCAATCCGCCGTTTGCCAAGTGGTTTGCGAACGGCAAAATCAATATTTCGTACAACTGTTTAGATCGTCATCTCACTACTGATAAGCGAGATAAGCCCGCGATCGTTTGGGAAGGCGAACCCGGCGATTCTAAAACGCTGACCTATGCCCAACTGCATCAGGAAGTCTGTAAGTTTGCCAATGTGCTGAAGGATCTCGGTGTGCAGAAGGGCGATCGCATCGGAATTTATATGCCGATGATTCCGGAAGCGGCGATCGCGATGTTGGCCTGTGCCCGCATTGGTGCGCCGCACTCAGTTGTGTTTGGTGGATTTAGCGCGGAGGCATTGCGCGATCGCTTGATTGATGTCGAAGCAAAAGTGGTGATCACAGCCGATGGAGGCTGGCGCAAAGATGCGATCGTGCCGCTCAAAGAACAAGTCGATAAAGCGCTGAGCGATGAGCGGGTTCCGGTACAAAAGGTGCTGGTTGTCAAACGGACGGGACAAGACATCGTTATGACGCCAGAGCGCGACGCTTGGTGGCACGATTTAGAACCAACCGCGTCTGCGGACTGCCCCGCAGAACCCATGGACAGTGAAGACATGCTGTTCGTTCTCTACACATCGGGCAGCACGGGCAAACCAAAGGGGGTGGTTCACACGACGGGTGGATACAATCTCTTCGCGCACATCACAACGCAATGGATTTTTGATCTGCAAGAGAATGACGTGTACTGGTGTACGGCGGATGTGGGCTGGATTACGGGACATACGTATGTCGTTTACGGCCCATTATCCAACGGCGCAACCAGCGTGATGTACGAAGGTGCGCCTCGTGCGTCTAATCCAGGCTGCTTCTGGGATGTGATTGAGAAACATAAAGTCAGCGTGCTCTACACCGCTCCAACGGCAATCCGGGCGTTTATCAAACTGGGGGATGAGCATCCAAACTCGCGCGATTTGTCTTCGTTGCGCTTGCTGGGAACGGTGGGCGAACCGATCAATCCTGAAGCGTGGATGTGGTATCACACGGTGATTGGTAAAGAGCGTTGCCCGATCGTGGATACGTGGTGGCAAACCGAGACGGGCGGCATTATGATTACTGCCCTGCCAGGAGCGATTCCGACTAAACCCGGTTCAGCGACGCTGCCTTTCCCTGGCATTCAAGCGGATATTGTCGATCTTGAAGGCAATTCTGTCGGTGCTAATCAAGGCGGCTATCTTGCCGTTCGCTATCCTCATCCAGGCATGATGCGTACGGTTTACGGCGACCCCGATCGCTTCCGCAAAACCTACTGGGAACACATTCCGCCCAAAGACGGCAAGTATCTTTACTTTGCAGGCGATGGGGCACGTCGGGATGAAGACGGCTATTTCTGGGTGATGGGGCGCGTTGATGATGTGATCAATTCGGCGGGACATCGCTTAGGCACGATGGAAATCGAGTCGGCGTTGGTGTCTCATCCGGCGGTGGCAGAAGCGGCGGTTGTTGGCAAACCCGATGAGGTTAAGGGTGAAGACATTGTGGCGTTTGTGACGTTGGAAGGAACGCATCAGTCGAGTGATGCTTTGGCGAAAGAGTTAAAGCAACATGTGGTGAATGAGATTGGTGCGATCGCGCGTCCGGGAGAGATCCGATTTGCGGATGCGCTGCCAAAGACGCGATCGGGCAAAATTATGCGGCGACTATTGCGCGATTTAGCGGCGGGTGTGGAGGTTTCTGGAGACACTTCGACCTTGGAAGATCGCGGTGTGTTGGAGAAGCTGCGAGGTGAAGGCGCGTAATTTCATAATCTCTAAGGCGCGATCGCGTGAGAATATCATGCGATCGCACGACTTAAACGCAACCAGCTTTTAGAGATTTCTAGAGGCAGGCGGAGAGATTTGGTTTCTGGAGACTTGTACGGTTTGAGCGACTGGATGCTCTACTCCATTAGCGAGCAATTCTTGAAATACTGCATCTGGAATTACAACAGAGCTAAAAAGTTGAGGAAGTAATTCAATTTGTTCGACCACAATAAGATTGGAAATAGGGGAAGTATCGCTAACAACAATCACAACAGTCCCATCTCTTGCAGTGTTTGGACATCTTCGTGTAGTTCCTGCACATCATAATGAACGCAGAGATCGGGGCTGGCAAGGAGAGCTTGAAACTCCAACTGAGTTAGATTGAGCAATCGACTCGCTTTCCCTAGTGATAATCTCTCGCGTTGAAACAACAGCAACACAAGTTCTTGCAGGAGTTCGCTCTCGGACATTCCAGAGGCTCGAATTAATTCGTTAGAAATCAACGAACTCATTGCTGTGTTTCTCGCTGTTGACACTCCCAGTATAAGGTATGGAGATTTTGCATAGCGAAGATCGCGGCGTATTGGAGAAGCTCTGGGGGAAGGAGCTTCTTACGTTCATTGTCTAAATTACACGGGGGCTGTTTCAGCTTTTTTCTGCCGAACTGGACGTTTGTACGCTGATTTTTTCTTCAGCCCAATCGCTTCTGCTTGGTTGCTATCGGGGCCATACTGAGCCAGCACAGAAGTTTTCATTGCCAAAACGCAATTGTGAAAGTTCCACTCTGCTTGACGGGAGGCATTCAAAGCGGCACGATACTGCGCTTTAAGTTGAACTTCTAACTCTTGTGCCTTTCGCATATCTTCCTCTGCGCTTCGCAAGTTCTCTAAGCTCGCCTCAAAGCGAGTTGGGTTGTAATCAGACATCCCACGCAATCCGCTTAGTGCGCTCACACCCTGAGCAAGGACGCTTGGATTCAATCGTTTATTTGTGTTTTGAGTAGCCATGACACCTCTGATGACGTGTAGTTTACACGACCAACATTCCCGATCGCATGGCAGCAAACACAGGCTCACAACGTTACTTCAAAGAATCTTCAAGAGAGAAGGAAGAAAGATATGATCGCTTTAAAGAAAGATAGCGATCGACCAACCGTAGACGATAAGCAATCAAACGAAGATAGTGATCGATCAACCGCAGACGGTAACCAATCAAACGAAGATAGCGATCGCTTGAAGAAAGATGGCGATCGCTGTAAGAAAGACCTGAGTGAATGAAGAATTGCTGGGTGGGATCTAAGAAGCAATGCGCGACGCGGCTTGCTGATCCTGTAAATCCGCAGATGGGAGAGAAATCGCCCTGTATAGTTAAGAGAAATTTATCTATTTTCGTTTGTTAGATCATGAGTCTCCAGCAAACTCTCAGCGATCCAAATGTTCAAAAGTTTATTACGCCTTTTGCAGCGGGACTGTTTGCGATCGCAGTTGGGTGGGTAGTCAACCAGTTACCGCCGCTTCAGAATGCGAGGCAGGGTTGGCGAGTGCTGAAGCTGGCGATCGAAGTTGCGATTTTGGCGGTGGTTGTTACCAGTTGGACAGACGCAGTAAAGGCAATTTGGGGTAGTGACGAAACTGGGCAGCTTGCTGGGCTGGCTTACGCGCTAATGGTGCTATTTCTGTTAATTGTTTGTATTGATGATGTTTGGCGACTGGTTCGTAAGCCATCTCGATCGCCCACGATTGCGGCTGACCCAGAAGCCGCTCGCAAGCGCCACAATCGACAAGCATTGATGGATGGCGTGCGGATCAACTGGATTCGAGGAGTTTTGGAAAAGTCGCTTTATCAACAGACGCGAATTGAGCTTGGGTTGGAAGAATGCCCAGAAATGGTAAGCGTGGAATTGCAGCGATCGGGGCAAGAACGGCGGATGCTGCCGCAGGGCAGGCGCGTGTTTGATGAGTTTGTGGATTTGGGCGAAGGCGGAACGCTGCTCATTTTGGGCGAGGCAGGATCAGGAAAAACAACATTGCTGCTAGAGCTTACCCGCGATTTGCTAGCAGCGACGGATGCAGCGGATCCAGATCATGCGGTGCCTGTGGTGCTGAATTTGTCGTCATGGGGGACGGTGAAGCGTGAGGGAAAGCCTGTCAAGACGCTGCGGGAGTGGCTGATCGAAGAACTGTATGTGAAGTACAGTCGGCGGCAAGAAGTGAGTGAGGCTTGGCTGAAAGAAAACACTCTAGTCTTGCTGCTGGATGGGTTGGATGAAGTCCGGGAGGAGTGGCGAGATAACTGTGTGACAGCTATCAGTCAGTTTCAGCTAGATCATGGGTCAATCGAGATTGTGGTGTGTAGTCGGATTGCCGATTACGAGAAGCTGAAGAACCGCCTGGATAAGTTTCGTGAGGCAGTATTGATTCAGCCCTTGAGTGACGAACAGGTAGAGAACTATTGGCAGCAAGCGGGACATCGGCTAGACGGAGTGAGAGCGACGGTGCAGCAGGATGCGGAACTGCAAGCGCTTGCCAGAAAGCCGTTATTTCTATCAATTCTGTCGCTGGCGTATAAGGACACGTCGGCGGATGAGTTGCTAAATCAATCAGAATCTGAGCGGTTGCGACTTTTGTTCGATCGCTACATCCAGAAGATGTTTCAGCAACGGAACACGGATCACCGAACTCAGGCGCAAATAAAGTGGTGGCTGAGTATTTTAGCGAAACAAATGGGATCAGAAAAGGAATTCCTGATCGAACGGATGCAGCCGAAAGAATGGCTCTATCAACCTAAACACAAATGGCAATATCGCCTGATTTTCGGGCTAATTTTCGGGCTAATCTTCGGGCTAATTTTCGGGCCGGTTGGTGGGCTGATTAGTGGGCTGATTGGCGGGCCGATTTTCGGGCTAATTTTCGGGCTAACTTTAAGGCTGAATAGCATCGACTTGGTTGAAGCAATTCAACTTCCTCTGTCTCACTCGGTGAGACAAAGAGTTGATGAGCAACTCAGGGAGTGGCTGGTTTTAGGGCTAATTGTTTGGCTAATTTTCGGGTTAATTTTAGGGGTGGTTATTGGGCCAATTAATGGGTTAATTTTAGGGCTGATTATTGGGTTGGTTTTAGGGCTGATTGTTGGGCTGATTAATGGGCTGAAAACGGATATCCAAATTCGTACTCATCCAAATCAAGGAATTCGGAACTCGTGCAATAACATGCTGATCATCTGCGGATGTGTGATCGTTTTTACGCCCTTGCTTAATCTCCTGCTTTCCCAAATGCTGGCATTAATGGTCGATAAAACAACGGCAACGAGCATTATTAGGGGTGCGATCGCACTTCCATTCTTGTATGCATTTTTAGAAGGAGGCGGAAAAGCCTTCATCCAACATTTTGCTCTGCGTGTCGTGCTACATTCTGCCAACCGCATTCCCTGGAACTTCACCACCTTCTTCCAACAAGCTGAGGATCGGCTATTCATCCAACGCACAGGCGGCAGCTACATTTTCATTCACCGCTTCCTGCAAGAACACTTTGCATCCCTCGCGCCCAACGATTGAAGTACAAAGCGCGAAACATTTCGCTCAAAGAAGAGAATCTGCGGTAAAAAGGTTGGAGTGTCAAATTAGACATCACCCCTTAAACCTTTCACTTATGCCTTTGACACCTAAATCACCTCCCTCTACGAATAAAAAGTCCTGGGAACAAAGCCACATAACCTCAGTCGGGTTATCAAGTGGTTAATAAATGCACCATTGAAACCGAACGATAAAGTCGGGCGAAATTTATAGTTACATCCCTATCTCTATTGAGCTTGCGAGCATCGCTCCAAACGATCGCGAAATACGTGTGGCTCATCCCTCTCTCAATCTTTCTTTACGGAGTTTTTTCCATGTCTAACGTTCGTCATCTGTCATCAAGTGCGCTACTGCTGGTACTGGGTATGACCGCAAGCGCCGTTGTACCGATGGTCACCTCGGCTCCAGCCACCGCCGCCAATTTTACTGATGCGCGCTCCCACTGGGCTAGACCCTTCATCGAAACGCTGGCTGAAAAACAGATTATCGCTGGCTTTCCCGATGGCACGTTCAAACCCGATGCTCCAGTCACCCGCGCCCAGTTTGCCGCGATCGTCAAAAATGCTTTTACCAGTAACCAAGTCCGCGTTGCGCGTGGATTTGGCGATGTCCCCGCTAAATATTGGGCAACTTCCGCCATCAACAAAGCTTACGAAACAGGCTTCATGAGCGGTTATCCGGGCGGCACCTTCAAACCAGAACAGCAAATTCCAAAAGTACAGGTGCTCGTATCGCTCTCTAGCGGCTTAAACTACACCTCCACAGGCAACGCAGCAACCACTTTGGCGGCATTTAGAGATAGTGGAGAAATTCCTGACTATGCTAAAACTGGCGTTGTTGCCGCTGCCGAACGAAATGTAGTCGTCAACTACCCCAATGTCAGCTTCCTCAATCCCAACGAAACCGCAACTCGTGCTGATGTCGCGGCTTATATTCATCAGGCATTGGTCAATCAAGGAAAACTCTCGCCGATCGCCACCAGCGAAGGTGCTAACACCTACATTGCCAAAATAACCGCAACACCCGCTACGGGCAGCACCCCCACTCCGACGACTTCTCCAATCTCCACTGACCCTCGCTATAAAGTGGCTCAAGGAACGGCTGTTAATATTCGTTATCTCGGTTCCAACAAAATTGTGGTCACTCCTGGCGAAACCATCAACAACCTTAACTTGCGGGTTGTAGACGATATTAAAAATGCTCAAGGTGCGGTGGTCATTCCGAGAGACAGCGAGATTAAGGGTCAACTGATTCCCATCAGCAGCAACTCTCAGGTTTTGGGAACCCAATTTATTGCTCAACAAGTCACCATTGGCACTCGCTCTTATCCCTTGAATGCGCGATCGCAAGTCGTCAACGGGCAACGGGTAGACCAAAACACCAATCCTGGAACGCTGAAAGATGCCGTTACCTCTGCGGCAACCAACGCGGCACTCGCCGTCCTTTTGGGACAAAAAGTGGATGTGGGTACCATTCTTACAGGCGCAACAGGTGGGCAAGCTACTAATCCGACTCAGACTCCTGATAACTTGATCGTGATTGATCCTTCAAACGACCTGCGGCTCACCCTAAGTTCTGATTTTTACGCCGCTCCTTGACTGAATTAGGCGGATAGATCCGATGCTTGAATGCTTAAGGTCGTTTGCTCCCTGACACTTCCCATACGACGGTAGAGATGTTGCTTAGCATCTTCTACCGTCCGGTGAAATCCAAGTTACGGATGCGTTGCCGAAAACGCGATCGCGCAAGATCATGCGCCGATAGAATGGACGTTTCAAGAATACAGCGATTTATAATGCAAGGGTGAAGAGTCCTTCAGCAAATCCCTCCTATGGCGTCTTTCTCTCGTCGTCCATTGCAAGTTAAGAAAGTCAACATGAAGGCTCCTAAACAGGATGCTACTTACTGGCAAACTCAACCCCATCACCTGCGTCTTGCAGCGTTAGAAGAAATCCGGCGAGAGTTTCATCAGTGGAAATATAATGCTGAACCAAGATTTCAGAGAGTTTATACAATCGCTAAACGATAATCGAGTTCGCTATCTTGTCATTGGCGGCTATGCGGTAGCGCTTCACGGGTATCCTCGATATACCAAAGACATTGATATCTGGATCGAAATGACGCCAGAAAATGCAGCTAATTTGATCCAAGCATTGCAACAGTTTGGTTTTGGTTCTGTTGATCTGACTTCTGAAGATTTTCTTGCCCCTAATCAGGTAATTCAGCTTGGATATCCCCCTAATCGTATTGACCTGATCACTACTCCTGATGGTGTCGATTTTGCAACGTGCTTTGAATCAAAGCTTGAAGTCACAGTAGATGAAATTAGCGTGAATTTTATCGACTTGGAGAACCTGAAAACAAATAAGAAAGCATCAGGAAGGCTACAAGATCTGGCTGATCTGGAGAATCTAGAGAATTAACCCTTCATTGAGCTTGATTGAAGACTGAATTAACTCACACTTGTTAACAATTCCCTATCAGTCCGTATTAGCTGAGTGATTGTGTGTATCCCTAGACATAGTTTCTGGAGTGGATATGAAACGGTTCTCTGTTCGCGGTTCTGGTCGTCGTTCTGGAGTTGCACATTACGCTAATTGCTGTAGCGTTAGCGTTCACGCTTCTATGTTTTTTGTAATCGGTTTGCTGCTTACGGCTCAGGCTGCATCTGCAACCCCCCGCCTCAATGCTGCAGGAGATTATGTCGATGCGCCGCCTCGTCAAGGTGGAGCGGGCTACCAGAAGTGGAGAGTGGTAGACGCAGATCCCAAAGGATTAAACTGTCGCATGGCATCCGAGTTTCGACCTGTCACCTTAGATGGTGCTGATGCACCTGCTACCTTGTATCAGAACAATCGACACAACATTTCTCAGTGGTCAGTTGTTTTTTCGTTTGCCAAGGGGCAGGAATTGCGTGCTGTAACTGGAAACATGGGCGCTCAACAGATCATGCTGCGCGATCGCGACGGAAATTCCTGGTTAGGAGTGCACACGAATGCACAACGTGGTGACTGTTTTGTGCGAGCAAATCGTCGATTTGTTGAGCCGATTGTTCCGGGTGCTGCAAGTTTGAAGCCTGGAAATTATTTTGCTCAGGGGAGTATGTTTGCGCGATCGCGGCGGGCGGCAGCAAGTCGCAGCGATCGGACATGTCTTATGAGTGTAGACGGCCCCCCGACACCCTATCAAGGCAATCTTGCCATTACGGTTAGTAGTCTCTCGGTTCGCGATGGCAAGCTTTACCGGGATGCGAAGAATCAAGCGTTAGAAGTAGGGCAAGGGGGAACGTCGTTTAATGACGGAATTCGAGGTAGTTGGGAGTTTCAACAGGAAGTGTCTTGGAAGGATGCGCCCACCCAGGAGATCCAAGCGATGGAAGAATGTCTTGCAAGTAGAGATCCTTACGTTCGCAAGATGCAGGGTCAGTTTATTCCTGGTCAACCGCTTCCTGGAGCACAGTAGTACAGCACGTGACCCGCTCTTGTAACTGTGCCTTTGTCTATCGGTGTGCTGTGTCTGTCGGCAGAATGGTGCTCTATCAGTTCAAGGCGCTACGATCAAATAGCTAGGGTTAAAGCGCGATCTCATTTACGATTGCAACTGTTGTTTATTCTGTTTGAAGGAGCCAGAAATGCAGGGAGATGCAGCATACACCGTTTTCTTCGCCTTTGGCATCATCTGGATCGCGATGGGAGTCGCTGCGTTCATTGGCCTCCTCAAATTGGATAAACAACAATCCGGTAATCAACAGCAACAGACCCAATTTGATGGATCGGGAATCCTTGTCGCGCTTCCGATTATTCTCGGAATTGTCGTTGCCCTCGCGATCGCCGCTAAGATATCCTGACGTCTCACTTCGGGCATGATCTCGTATTCCTAATTACTACTAACTATCTATAAGCTCAAACTTATCGAACGGCTGCTTCAACTTGTTGCATCTTCCCAGCCAAGTGTTGCCCGGCTGATTCTAATTTGTTCTCTCTCTTGCACTGGGTTGAGATTAACAAAATAGATTTGCGATTGGCTTCGCTAAGCTCCGAAGGATCGCTGAATACTCATTAAAAATTAAGCCCACCTCTGCTAATTTTGCCAAGCGATCGCGGTCCTCGAAATGCGATAGCAGCAGTATACTGAGGGCAATCCGATGAGCCACCATCGGCGATCGCGAGAATGAATACTAACAGTCTTAAACATGGGATCACCCTCCTCTCCTTACCAAGTCTTAGGCATCGATTTAGGAGGAACGGCGATTAAGCTAGGACGCTTTACCCAAGACGGAGCCTGTCTGCAATCGCTGATCGTTGCCACGCCGCAACCCGCTACTCCAGAAGCTGTATTAGCCGTATTGGTAGATGCGATCGCGCAGGTTGATCCCGACGCCAGCGCGATTTCCATTGGGGTCGGAATGCCTGGGCCTGCGGATGCTTCCGGTCGCATTGCCAGAGTTGCGATTAATCTGCCCGGTTGGATCGACGTGCCGCTCTCCGACTGGCTTGAAGAGAAAACCGGGCGATCGTGTGCGATCGCAAACGATGCCAACTGTGCCGCCCTTGGAGAAGCTTGGCTCGGCGCCGGACGATCGTATCAAAATATGATTCTGCTAACGCTCGGAACAGGTGTCGGCGGCGGAATTATTCTCAATGGTGAACTCTTTATCGGGCACGATGGTGCAGCAGGCGAACTGGGATTAATCACCGTAAATCCTAACGGTGCAACCTGCAACAGTGGCAATCGCGGTTCATTAGAGCAACATGTTTCAGCGTCCGCGATTCGGCGGCGTACCGGACAAGAACCGGATGAACTAGGTCGATTAGCAGAAGCAGGCGATCCGGCAGCATTAGACTTCTGGAAAACCTATGGGCGCGATTTAGGCGTTGGATTGACTAGCTTAGTGTATGTGTTGACGCCCGAAGCGATCGTACTTGGCGGCGGGGTAAGCGGCAGCGCCCAGTTTTTCTTTCCGTCGGCTTGGGCAGAAATCGAACAGCGCGTGCATCCGAGTTCTCGGCGGGGGTTGAAATTGATTCGGGCAGAATTAGGAAATCGAGCAGGAATGGTGGGAGCCGCGAAACTCGCGATTAGCGCAGAGCGCAACTCTGTAGGAACCGCGAAAATGAGGGATGAGGGATGAAACAATATGTATGACTTCATCTCTTGCTGGTACAGCTTGCCGTAGGCAATCCTAATGCTTTTTCCCTGACGAAGCGTTACCACAGGCGTCCCTCTCTCATCCCTCATCCCTCATGCTTTTATCCCGCCGTAAACGCCTGAAACAACGCCTTCGGTTCCTCTGCCGTCGATGATGGCACTGAAACATGGGTTTCACTCTGTACCAGTGCCGCTTGCATCAATCCCTTAAACAGCGGATGGGGTCTACTGGGGCGCGACTGAAATTCGGGGTGAAACTGAGTTGCAACAAAAAATGGATGATTGGGCAGTTCGATAATTTCCACCAATCGTCCATCGGGAGAAGTTCCGCTTACCACGTAACCCGATTCTGAGAACAAATTGCGGTAGGCATTGTTGAACTCATAGCGATGACGATGCCGCTCGTAGATGACTTCATCTTGGTAGAGGCGAAACGCTTGCGTGTTGGGAGTTAGACGGCATGGGTACAGCCCTAAGCGCATCGTGCCACCGAGATCCACCACATCCTGCTGCTCCGGCAGAAGGTTGATCACTGGATTAAGTGCATCGGGCACAAACTCGGCGCTGTGTGCCTGGTCTAGGTGGGCGATATTGCGTGCCCATTCTATCACCGAACACTGCATCCCCAGACACAAGCCCAAGAACGGGATTTGGTTAAGCCTTGAGTATTCGATCGCGGCAATCTTACCATCCACTCCTCGAATGCCAAATCCACCCGGCACCACAATGCCGTTGACGCCCTGCAACAGTTCGTCCGCTCCCTGTTCTTCAATATCTTCAGAACTGACCCAGCGAAGTTTTAAGGCGCTTCCAGTTGCGATCGCACTATGCCTTAGCGCCTCCACAACTGACAAATACGCATCCGAAAGGCGCACATATTTTCCAACGATCGCAATTTCTACTTGCTGTGTCGATTGGTATAGCCGCTCCACTAGAGTCTGCCATTGGCTTAAATTGGGCTGACGCTGCTCCATGTGAAGCAGATCGATGGCTTGAGTCGCAAGTCCTTCTTTCTCCATAATTAGTGGCACTTCGTAGATGCTGCGGGCATCTTGTGCCGTGATCACACACTGAGTCGGCACGTCGCAGAACTCAGACATCTTTTCTTTGAGTCCGGCAGGCAGGGCGCGATCGCTGCGGCACACGAGAATGTCGGGCTGAATACCGATTGATCGCAATTCTTTGACAGAGTGCTGCGTTGGTTTCGTCTTCATCTCCCCCGCTGACGGAATCCAGGGCACCAGCGTCACATGCATGTACAGCACATTTTGCCGCCCTACTTCTTTGCGAAACTGACGAATTGCCTCCAAAAACGGCAGCGATTCGATATCCCCTACCGTGCCACCAATCTCCGTAATTACAACATCTGGATTTGTGTTTTTAGCGACTCTTAAAATCCGTTCTTTAATCTCATTGGTGATGTGCGGAATGACTTGTACCGTGCCGCCGTTGTAGTCGCCCCGCCGCTCTTTATTGATCACCGCCTGATAAATCGATCCTGTGGTTACACTATTGAGCCGAGACATCGCCGTATCGGTAAATCGCTCATAGTGACCCAGATCAAGGTCTGTCTCTGACCCATCTTCCGTGACAAATACTTCCCCATGCTGAAACGGACTCATCGTTCCAGGGTCAACGTTGATATAAGGATCAAGTTTAAGAATTGACACTGAATAGTCTCGCGATTTGAGCAATCGTCCTAGACTGGATGCCACGATCCCTTTGCCGATGCTAGAAACTACACCGCCTGTAACAAACACAAACTTAGTCATAAGACCCTGGAGACGCTTGGGTAGGAATATATCCGGTCTATTCTGACATAGTTAGGCGAAAGCTGTGGGTAATTTGGCTGTCCTGTGTACCCTTAAGAGATGCGCCTAAGGGTTGATCCGGTGTTAGAAAATACAATAGGCAAACGGCGAGCGGCGGTATGACTTCAGAACCTCAATTTATCCATCGGCTCTTGGTTAACGACGATCGCGGTCAGCGGGAGTTTACCCTAACGGCATCTATGTATCTGATTGGGCGGGATTCAAGATGCGACATTTGCCTATTTTCGCAGTTTGTTTCTCGTCGTCATGCCACCCTCATTCAGCTTCCTAGAGAAGATGGAAGTTACTTTTACCGAATTGTAGATGGCACGCTAAAGGGACGTTCGAGTGTCAATGGCCTACTGATTGACGGACGTAAGCTAAAATCTCACGAACTGCAAAGTTCGGATGAAATTGTGTTTGGTCCAGAAGTGAAGGCAACCTATTACCAACTCAATCTCGAGGGCGGCTTAGTTAGCGACATTAGCGCTATAGATACGGTCGTTCCAGATCATCTATAAAGTTGTACTTAGACATTTTTTTGCTAAATAAGATACTAAATAGATAAGTGTTTTTAGCGAGAATGAGTAGTAGGGTATCGATGAATACAATCGCGCTCTATCAAACGGTAGATTTAGCGTGGATGAGCAACACAGATTATTCTTTTGTCAGAAAGTGGGCAACCTGATCGGTAAGATGTGTCTGCCATAGTGTTAGTAACCGTTTAGTTCATTCTTGAGAAGGCGGTCATGTTAAAGGTTGTTGTCGCGCATAGCATTGATCCAGATTCTCAATTTGCCGTCATAGAAGTTTTAGAGCAATGTCACCTCGCTCTAGCAGGAGCAACTCCACAGGCAGCAGTATTATTTGCCGCGATTGACTTTGACCATGACCTGATTCTGAATCAGATTGACCAAACCTTTCCGGGGATGGCATTGATTGGTGGAACAACAGATGGAGAAATTTCTTCTGTACTAGGCTTTGAGCAAGACTCACTCACCCTGATGTTGTTTTGCTCAGACACGATTACGATAACGGCTGGCATGGGACGCAGGGTTTCTCAAGATGCGATCGCGGCTACTGAAACCGCAATTCATCAGGCATCTGTAACTCATACAGACTCCTTGCAATTCTGCATTGCTATAGCGGAGAGCCTCACGATCGGGGGAGGGCGAATTTTAGACAGCTTGAATCAGGTGCTTGGAGAACAGGTTCCTATTTTTGGTGGACTTACAGCAGATCAGTGGCGAGCAAAGCAGACCTATCAGTTCTGCGGAACCGAAGTGTGCAGTGATGCGGTGTCCGTTCTCCTATTTTCAGGAGCCATCTTGTTTTCTCATGGGGTTGCTAGTGGCTGGCACCCCATTGGGAAACCAGGGTGCGTCACCAAAGCGGCGGGCAATGTCGTTTATGAAATCGATAACAAACCTGCTCTAGAGTTTTATCACCATTACCTGGGAACCTTACCTCCCTCTGCTGAATATCCACTAGCCGTGTTTAATGCTGATGGAGCGCATTACTATATGCGGGCACCTAGTGGTATCCATGACCCTATTAGTGGTAGCATCACCTTCTTTGGCGATGTCCATGAGCACGTAACAGTACAAATTACTGAAACAACCCATGACATAATTTTGTCCGCTTCAAAAGCCTCAGCTCTGCAAGCCTTAGAGAGTTATCCAGGAGAAGCACCCGATGCCGCTTTGTTCTTCTCTTGTTCCGGTCGGCGACAGATTTTAGGCAGTCGCACCAAAGAGGAATATCAACTCGTCAAGACCTGTCTGCCCCATTCGCTACCAAGCTGTGGGTTTTATACCAATGGTGAACTCTCGCCATTGGTACAGAAAGAGCCGACTCACTTTCACAATGAAACGTTTATCACATTGCTATTAGGAGAAGCATAAATGTTGTCAGAGGCAATGGAGCAGCAGGTAACGATAGAGGCGCTAGAAAAAGAAAATCGCATCTTGCGAAAGAAGCTAGAGCGGGCGGAAGCCACTTGTCTTCAGCTTGAAGATACTAATCAGAAGAAGGAAACGTTACTGAGACAGGTCATTGAGGAGCTAAAAGACTCCCAGAGGGCATTGGAAGAACAGCGCCGTGAGCTAGAACAGATGCTTATAGATCTCAATCGTGTTCATGCTCAATTAGTACAAACAGAAAAAATGTCCAGTTTGGGACAATTAGTAGCAGGGGTGGCGCACGAAATTAATAATCCAGTCAACTTTATCTACGGCAACCTATCTCATGTAGAGGAACATGCTCAAAATCTGCTAGATTTTTTGCAACTCTACCAAAACTCCTATCCGAATCCGACAGCTGAAATTGAAGCTAAGGCAGAGGCAATCGATCTGGAATTTGTGCAAGAAGATTTGCCGAAGATACTGGATTCTATGCAACTCGGCACCGATCGCATCCGCCAGATTGTGCTGTCGCTGCGCAATTTCTCACGCATGGATGAAGCCGAATACAAAGCTGTGGATCTTCACAAAGGCATTGACAGCACGCTGCTAATTTTGCAGCATCGCCTGAAAGGCGAACCAAAGCATTCTGCGATCGCACTCACAAAGAACTATGGCGATTTGCCTCTGGTTGAATGCTACGTTGGTCCACTGAATCAAGTCTTTATGAACATTTTGGCAAACGCGATCGACGCTCTAGAAGAAGTGAACGTTGATCGAACGGATCGGGGTATTCAAGATCAATCTAATCGGATCACAATTTGCACTAAGGTTGTGGATACTCAGTGGGTGCAGGTAACGATCTCAGACAACGGACCTGGCATTCCCGAAGCCATTCAGCAGAAGATTTTTGATCCATTCTTCACGACCAAGCCTATTGGTAAGGGCACGGGCATGGGAATGTCGATTAGTTATCAGATCGTGACTGAAAAGCACGGTGGCAAGTTGGAGTGTTTATCCAGTGCTGCAACAGGAACGGAGTTTGTGATTCAAATTCCAATTAAGCAGCAAATTCAAAGTGCGCTCTAACACTTCTACTCCGCTCCATAATATGTTCGTACTGAGTTTTCACAAGTAGAAAGATCTCGTCGTCAGAGATTTAGGAAAGATTTAATCTCTTCAACTACATTTTGCAGATCGATCTGGCTCCATTACTGGTCACTGATTTCTATACTTGGGCGCAAGAATAAGCATAGAATCCAGTCCCGTAAAGTCTGAGTTGGGACAATGCTGCCTTTGAGTTTAGTTAAGTACATCGCCGTAGTTCAGCTTCAACAGCGTTACTTCAACAGCTTTATTGTAAAACTGTCTTACTCTCGTGTTACTTTATCTCTACTTCGTTGCGTTTTGGCATGAAAAGAGTTTTAGGTTCTGTGTTGTTGGCGATCGCAATGACTGTCATCATAGTGACTTCGGCGGGAGCAAATCAGTCGCTCAACATCGTTTATCCACCGAAAGATCATCAGACGACGGCGAAGCAAATCTTTCTGATTGGAACGGCTCCGATCAAGGGTGAGGTTTCAGTCAATGGTAAGGTGATTTCTCGCAGTCAAGCAGGACATTTTGCGCCGAGTTTTCCGCTTGTGGTAGGAGATAACCCGTTTACTGTGCGCTACGGAGAGCAAGCTGTTGAGCTAAAAGTGACGCGCACTTCAACAGAGCCGCCTGCACCTCAAGGGGCAACTTTTGGTCAAGATTCTCTAATGCCTGCTGTGGATATCACTCGATCGCCCGGAGAACTGATTTGCTTTAGCGCGATCGCACCTTCCAATGCGTTAGTTTCGGTCAAACTGAGCGATCGCATCATTCCGCTACAGCGTCAAACGGCGATCGCAAATCTCCCGGCTAACTCTGGCGTTCTCACCGGATTAACCCAGCCGACGACGACTAAAGATTCAGGGCAGTATGCAGGCTGCACGACGGCTCAGACCGCAGGCGAATTGGGTCAACCGCAGTATCTTCTCAATCTGAATGGAGCAAGTTTCGCCCAAGCTGCTTCTGGAAAGATCACCATTCTCGCGCCCACGCAGCTAGACCTTGTAGAGGTAACGGCGGACCCAGGAGCAGCACGAACGGGAGCAAGCACCGATTATTCGCGCCTTACCCCGTTACCCAAGGGAACTCGCGCCACTGTGACGGGTCGAGAGGGAGAGTGGCTACGGTTAGACTATGGCGGTTGGATCAAAGCGAGTGAGACGAAAGCTGTTCCTAGCTCGGTTCCGGTTAAGTCCCTCATTCGTGGCATTACGTCGCGGGTCGTTGGAGACTGGACAGAAGTTCTATTCCCGCTTCAAACCCCGGTTCCGGTATCTGTTCAGCAAGAAGATAAAGTCTTTAATCTCACGCTTTACAACACAACAGCGCAAACCGATACGATTCGATTAGCAAATGAGCCAGTGATTGCTAGATTAGACTGGCAACAAATAGAGCCAAATAAAGTCGAATATCGTATTCGCTTAAAACCCAATCAACAGTGGGGATATAAACTTCGTTACGAAGGAACAACGCTAATTCTGTCGCTAAAGCATCCACCGCAGCAGCGCCGAGCGAATGTTCGCAGCACGTCTGCCCTCAAAGGAATCAAGATTGTGCTTGACCCTGGACATGGCGGACCTGAAGATCAAGGGTCGAGAGGACCAACGGGCTACCCAGAAAAAGATGTAACCCTGTTGACGAGTCAGTTATTACGTCAAGAACTGGTGAAGCGAGGAGCAACGGTTGTCATGACTCGCACCGCTGATATTGACTTGGATTTGCCACCACGTCTAGCCACGATCGCGAAAGTAGAACCCGCGATCGCGCTGAGTCTTCACTACAATGCGCTCCCAGATGATGGCGATGCGATTAAAACTAAAGGGGTTGCGGCGTTCTGGTATCAAACTCAATCGCAAAGTCTGGCAGAATTCTTGCACAGCTATTTGGTCAAGACCCTTAACCGCCCATCTTATGGCGTGTTCTGGAACAATCTAGCGCTGACCCGCCCGACCGTAACGCCATCGGTGCTGCTGGAGCTAGGATTTATGATCAATCCTGATGAGTTTGAGTGGATTCGCGATCGCAAGGAGCAAGAGAAGTTAGCGATCGCGCTGGCAGATGGGGTCACGGAGTGGCTTATGCAAACTCAGTAGACGACCACGATTCCTCTAACGCAAAAACTTTCGAGAGTTCAGCGCTCCAATTTGCGTAATTAAGAACTCTCGATCTTGCGTTGCATTCAGCGATCGCGCAATCTCTAACGCTTGCTCATAGTAATTTTTTGCGCCCACCATGTCGCCTTTCTGACGGTGATATTGTGCGATCGCTTTAAGAGAAGTTAGCACCTGCATCGAATCGTTGTCTGTGCTAGCGAGTGCCAGTCGTTCGTTGAGGGCAGCCGTTAAATTAGCATCTTGCCCTAGTCCTCGATAGGAAGCAATCATCCCATCTAATGCTCGAAACTGAGTGGGCCGATTTGAGCCTTGCTGCCCCAAGAACAAGGCTTGACGATGGGCAATGTAAGCCGCGCGGTAATCTGCGATCGCTTGGTAAGCATCCCCTAAATTACTCAGCGTATTCGCTTCCCCGATCAGATCTTTGGACTGCCCGCGAAATGTTCTCGCTTGCTCTAGCTGCCCAATCGCCTTTTGATACTGACCTTGCAGATAAGACACCAAGCCGAGATTGCTCAACGAGAGGCCTTGTCCTACGGTGTGCCGAATCTGCTGGGAAACGTTCAGCGCTTCTGCAAACGTCTTTTGGGCTTCGAGCAGGCTGCGTCTCTGCACCAAAATCGTGCCAATGTTGTTCAGAGCGTAAATTTGACCTTGGACATCTTGGTTGTCGCGCGCGATCGCAAGTCTGCGCCGAAAGGCATCATCCGCGTTGGCTAACTGTCCGACCTTAGCATAGGTATAGCCCAATAGGTCATAGACGCGCCCTTGAGCCTCTACATCTCCAATCTGATGATAGAGTGCGATCGCCCGTTGCCACGATGCGATCGCACTGTCCACCTGTCCAATTTGTTGCTGTTGAGTGCCGAGTCGCACCTCGCGATCGGCTTCACTTTGGAGGGTTCTTTGCGCTCCCTTAGAATCTGAATTTAGTTGTTGAGTCAGATCGGCTGCCCTGCTCGGAAGCCCGATTGCACCTGCTAAAACAGAAGCGGAAACCAGTCCCACTGCAAATCGAGCCATCCTTGCCATAGTCAACCTCCACCATTAGAAAAATTCGAGTTCTTTTAAGCTGTCGTCCAGCGCATTTGACCCATTGAATGATCGATCAAACTGCACAGGTTCTTGCTTAGAGTGCCCACTCATGTAAATCTCTCTAATGTCATCCGGTAGATTATTTTCTAACAGTCGATAGCCTTCCTGCAAATGTCTCTTCACCTCTTCTGGTGGAACGTCCTCTCCTTCGGCTTGTAGGTAAGCCGAAATCCGAGTTTCGCTCCAGTGAAACGTCTGTGCCATCAGTACCATCAATCGGGTCGCGGCAGGCAGTTGAGCCAAGGCGCGATCGAGATAACACCAGAACGGCGGAGAAGCCGCTTTTAAGTTGTAATGAATTTCTTCAACCGGAGGCAATTCTGCATCATTGATTCCAGAGGCCGTCACAGCCAACAGCCAGCCCTGAAATGTGCCTCCCCCGTCACTAAAGGCACGGAGATCAACGCCAACTAATTCGTGAAACACATGCCGCCAAATTAGTGCAAACAAGTAATCTGCTTGAACAGGTGATTTAGCCGCGTGCTGAATCAATGTATACACCATCGGGCTGTAGCGGCAGAACAACGCTACAAAGTACTGCCCAGCGTCAGGATAACGCTGGTATAGCGTTAAAAGCTCTTGGTCGTTGTAGTGAAATAGGGACTTAATGATCGGATGATCAGCTTCTGGAAAGGTTGGAATGGGCACAGCTTTATCTCAGAAGAACTACTCGAAAATGCCACTTACTATATAACAGTGACTTTTGGCAAATGGCTCAAGTTTCTTGAGAACCAAAATGAAGAACTGGAGACATGAAGCGCGAGAAAGCCAGGAATAAGAGGGATCTGAGCTTTGCCTCTAAGTTTTTTAGCCGCTTCAAGTTTCCTCACTTTATGAACTTTCTTATTTTTTTGAAGACTCTTCCTGCTTCAATGCTTTACCCTCCAAATCTTACGGATCTGCGTTTGTCCCCTTGTTAGAATGAAGTAGCTCCGCAATACTAGTAGCTAAGCTGTAGATACGTTTGTAAGCCTCTCGCGCCAGTAACTTAATTTATGATGGATACTTTATTTTCTACGCAAGGCATCATGGTTATGCTCCTTGGTGCGTATGCCGTTGCGATGTGGATGTTTCTGACCAGTGCGCCTAAAGTTCACACAGTTATGGTGTCAGACGTAGAAGGGGCACGAGACTTTTATGAAGGCATGTTGAGTCTGCCGATTGCTGAGATTCCACTTCATTACTATTACAACTATGAGCAATCTCTAGGAACGGCTGGAATTGACCCGATGTATCTTTCTAGCAGCATGGGCAGCACAACGGCTCGTGGAAATGGTAATGATGGACTGTGGTATCAGCTCAAGAAAAATACTCAACTCCACGTGATTTCGGGCGCAAGTCTGGGTGAAAAAGAGCGCGATCGCCATGTTTGCTTCGATCGCGATTGTCTCGATCAAATTCTGCTAAGAGTTCAAACGCGCGGCTTGAAGCACAAAATTCGCCGCGAGAAACCGCTTAATTTTCTAGTTAAAGACTATGCGGGACGGGTAATTGAGCTTGCAGAAGTTGCAAACTAAAAACTCTGTTGATAACCATTATTTGGAAGGAGCAAACCAGGGTTTGCTCCTTTTTTATTGCCTGATATTTCTCAGATTCAATTACTTGTTTAAAGGAGAACATTCTCCTACGGAAGCTAAAGTGATGTCGCCATACCCACGCTACCAATACTCACAAAAATCCGCCCCATAGGAGCGGAGGAGTTATGGTGATTTGACTCTAGGACACATTGTTATTGTGTCGAAAAACTAGGTTTAAAACTGTATAAAGCGTTGCTTAAGAAATAGTATTTTACCTTTTTAGAAAATTCACGGTTAAAACAGTCACAGTGTTTTCATTGCTTCTAAAACTTGCGACGACACAAAAGGAAGGATTGCTTCATTTGTGCTGTGCGATTTTCCTTCTATAAAAACTATCAGTAGATAAGGTCGGACATTGGGAAACTCGACATAAACTGCGTCGTGCCGAACTTGGCTTGTGAGTCCGGCTTTTGACCACACCCCTGTCTGTGGCGGCACGCCTGCACCGACAAATCCAGTCACTTGATTTTCAGGGTCGGCGTCGAGGTCGGCAGGGTTCAGCGATCGCTGCATTAAGGTCATCATTTGGCGCGATCGCTCCGGGGTCACAGCGACTCCGCCTACAATACTGTGTAATAATCGCGCTGCTGCATTGGTGGTTAGCATGTTGCGATTCTCAAAATTCTCGCCGTAGAACGCTCGTTCTCGCCCGTAGGGTCCATCACACCACGTTTTCTGGTTGATGTTCACGGTTGCCAGTTCGTCCCAGCCCAATGACTGAAAATATCGGTTTACAATGTTGCGCTGAGATTTCCAGGTTTCAAACGGCGCATCCGGGATTTCAGGTCCTCCAGTGGTTCCGGTTAGCACATCAACGACGTAACCTGTGGCGTCGTTGCTAGAGTCTACAATCATGTCTCGGAGTGCCCGATCGAGTTCTGCCGAGGCAGGAATCATGCCACGCTCAAGCCATTCGTGCGCGGCCACTAGATAAAACAGCTTCACCACACTCGCCGGATAAACGTTTTCTACGCCCCGGTAAGCATAGCCGCGTACGGGTCGCTGCCAAAAATCTTCTGGTGCGATCGCGCCTCCCGTATTCACAAACACAGGTGGATCGTAGACAATCCATGTCATTGCCAGTTGGTTGCATGCGAGTCCTGGAAATTCGGCAAATGTCGAGTCGAGGATGAGATCGCCTAAGGATTCGAGTTGAGTGTCTTTGTGGAAGAAAGTCATGGCGGGAATGGGGTGTCGAGGGTAGGGTATGGGAAAAAACCATGTAACCTATACCCTGTATCCTGTTTCAGTCATCTCAATTTCAGTCATCTCAATGCAGTATCTCACCAAAGCCAACTTAAATCTCTACAACTCCCCGCAACTGAGCGAACTTGCAACTCAAGCTGCCGTTGGCAGATATCTTAAAATTCTAACCTCCACCTCTTCGATTCACGTTCGGCTTTGCGAGGACGACTATCCAGGATGGCTTGATCCAAAGGATTTACAGCATTTAGAGGAAGTGAGTGAGGCTTATGTCGCTCCGGTTTTAACCGAGTGTGAGATTCGCGATCGCATCGAGGGCGCGATCACATTTACCCACGTGGCTATGTCTGTTCCAAATCGGTATCTCTGGGGCGGAACGGTTGCTCCCAATTACGATTGCTCTGGACTAATGCAAGCGGCGTTTGCCTCTGTTGGCATTCGGCTACCGCGAGATGCGTATCAGCAAGAAGCCTTCGTCAGACCGATTGAACAGGATGATTTAATAGCGGGAGATTTAGTCTTTTTTGGATCGCCCGAAAAAGCAAAGCATGTGGGATTGTATTTAGGCGATAACCGATACATTCACAGTTCTGGGAGAGACATTGGACTGAATGGAATTGGCATTAGTGAGTTGTCGCTTGAGTGCGATGATGTCAGTCGTAACTACTATCTTCAGTGGCGCGGTGCTGGACGAGTTGTAGAAAGCTATCAGCCTAATGGTTCTGAAGCAAATGATAAATTTAGATAGGCAAGGACACCACTGGAAGCGAGGCTAACGTTATGACACAGTTAATTGGTCAAACGAGCGACCAGCGTACGATTCATCCCGGTCGATCGTGGGAACAGTTTAAGCTGATTCAAAAAGGCTTTGAAGGTTCTCCAGGAGTTCGCTTATTCTTCTATAACGGCACAATTGAGATTCTCATGCCTGGGTCAGAACACGAATTTTTTAAAAGCATTATTGGGATGCTGATCGAAATCTTCTTTCTTGAAAAAGAGATTGAATTTGCCCCCACTGGCGCAGTTACTCAGGAAAAAGAAGGTATCGCGTCAGCGCAAGCAGATGAGTCTTACTGTATTGGAAGTTTGAAACCTATTCCTGATTTTTCGATTGAGGTTGTGTTTACCTCTGGAGGAGTCAGTAAGCTGGAGCGCTATAGATTATTAGAGGTTCCTGAAGTTTGGTTTTGGGAAGATGGGCTATTCAGCTTGTACCGCTTGCGTCGGGATGCTTACGAGCGAATCGATTGCAGCGAAGTTCCTGAACTAGCAGACCTTGACTTTGAGTTGCTCGCCCGATGTGTCTTAATTGCTCAAACCTCTAGACTTGCTGCCGCTCAAGAGTTTCGTAGGGCTATTCAAAGCAAGTAATCTGGATTGGTTACTGATAGAGTAATCTGAACTGTGATTCTTTTCACCTTTGCGATCTCAAGCCCATCATCTACATGAATCCTTCTCTTCTCCAAAGCGGTGTGCCGTCTTCTACGCTCCAGCCCGATCTCTCTGTGGTTGTGCCGATCTACAACGAGGTAGAGAGCATTCCGAGTTTGCTCGACGCGATCGCAACTAGCCTCACCGCGCACAACTTGAGCTACGAAATCATCTGTGTCGATGATGGGTCGAAGGATGGCTCAGATACGTTGTTGAAGCGAGAAGCGATCGCGCGCACCGATCTAAAAGCTGTGATTTTGCGCCGCAACTATGGACAAACACCAGCGATGGCCGCTGGATTTAGTCAGGCGAGAGGAAAGGTGATCGTGACGCTAGACGGAGATTTGCAGAACGATCCAAGCGATATTCCGATGCTGCTAGAAAGATTAGAAGATGGCTACGACCTAGTGAGCGGTTGGCGGAAGAATCGACAGGATGCTGCGGTTACTAGGGTAATCCCTTCAAAAATTGCCAATTGGCTGATCGGACAAGTGACCGGAGTGCAGCTACACGATTACGGCTGCTCGCTCAAAGCGTATCGTTCTGAACTGGTGGCGGATATGAATCTGTACGGCGAGTTGCATCGCTTTTTGCCTGCTCTGGCGTTTATTGAGGGGGCAAGAATTACTGAAGTGCCCGTGAAGCATCATTCTCGTCGCTTTGGTCAGAGCAAATATGGACTCGATCGCACGTTCCGCGTGGTGATGGATTTGCTCACGGTGTCATTTATGCGGAAGTTTCTCACTCGCCCGATGCATGTGTTTGGCTTGTTTGGGGTGGTGTCGCTGTTGACCGGAAGCGCGATCGCGCTCTATCTCGCAATCCTCAAACTTGGGTTTGGAGAAAGCATCGGTCAGCGTCCGTTGTTGATTTTGGCGGTTGTTTTATTCCTCGCTGGACTCAATCTATTTAGCTTTGGATTAGTGGCAGAGATTTCGATGCGGACTTATCACGAGTCCCAAGGACGCCCGATTTACCGAATTAGAGAAGTCGTTGGACGAACAGAAGAGGGCGCTCCTAAGGAGTCGCGTTTATAGATTCGCTATTCTCCTTTCCATGCTGCGATCAAGTCGTCGATCGTGGTTCCGAGAATGCGCGACAAGGGAGAAAGTTGATAGCTCTCGATCTCTTCTCCAGCGTAGATGGCGCGGAGTTCTGGGATGGAGAGGCGATAGGAATCACAGAACTTGGCAAATTCATCATTGTTGAGGTCGAGATTTTGCTGGCGCTCTTTTAACAAAGAGGCAATCATCGCGGTTCCGGCTAGGGGACGATTGGTGTTGTTGAGATAGCGCTGTACCATTTCGTTCACATCGGAATTGCCGCCTGTGCGAGCAATGAGGTCGTAGCAGGCTTGATGTAATGCTTTTTGCACTCGCTCTAGTTCAGAGAGTTGGTTGACGATGTGTTTGGCGTAGTTGGGTTTGCAAAAGCCTACGGTGGAGCCGTTGTGAGATACGGGAACATAGCTGTCTTGCGAATCGAAGTGCCAGGAAGAAGTGAGTTGCGACATAGGTATGGGCAAGTAGAATGCGTTTTTTCAGAGTGCCCTGTGGTGTGTAGTGGATTGACAGCGATCGCGCGATTACTGCAAAGCAACTTCGATTGAGGTTGTGGAAGTGTGCTTGTTGATTATGGCAATCAACGATAGAGTTTATCGGTTTTCCAGCGTTTCGGATTGGTTTGAATGTATTGGCGGATGCGATTGAAGGCGGCGGGGTCTCGAATGATGTGGTCATGAAATCGAGGTTGCCACGCGAATTCAGGTAGGGTTTTACAGATTTCAAATTTGCATCGTCCTTTGTACCAGCGGATGATTTTTGATATGGAATCGTTGGACAACATCGGGTTGTGGTTGGCGGTTACGCCGCCGGAATGGGTCGATCGATGGGTATTGTGGTTTGTCGTCGTAGAGACGCGATTAATCGCGTCTCTACCGTCGTCGGGTAACCGGGTAGTGCTATAGATCTGTTGTTAGTGCCTAGATCGATAATCCAAACTCAAATC
>NZ_JCACKG010000020.1:0-659 GCF_059505265.1 Myxacorys chilensis
CCGAACGACACCTGGGATGTAACCGACAAGCGCCCGGACTCCGACAGCTTCCTGGTCGGGGCGGCCCGACATGACGGAGAAGGATTCCTGACCATCAGCGATGAGCCGGGGATCGGCATTTCTCTGCGCCCCGATGCCGCCGAGAAGTTCCCGTACCGACCGCGCAAGCTCCACACTCGCTTGCACACGGACGGCTCGGTGGTTGACCAGTGTGTTGACCTCTGGGCGACGATCCGGGCCCAATGTCCAGAACCCCACCAGCCCGCCCCGATCCATGGATCGGGGCGGGCTCTCGAACCGATGATGACTTGGCCGAGTACCGCGTTGGCGGCCCGTGGTCATCGTGGCCGCTGTTCCCGGACATCTCCTCGAGGAGTTGCCAGCGAGGTCGCGCACGAGGGTTCTGTGGGCGGGGGCGCACCCTCGGCGTCACCCATGACTCGGTGCTCTACCGCCAGCGCCACCGCATCGAGAACGCCTTGGCGCACCTCAAGGACTGGCCACGCATCGCCACACGCTACGACCGCTGTGCCGACCTGCTCCAATCGGCTTGAGCTCTGCCCGCCATCGTCCTGTTCTGGTTGTGAGTTGCTGTAACGGGGCACCCAACGCAGACCCCACTCCGTCATTTCCCGCCCGGAATGGTAGCTAGACGTGGT
>NZ_JCACKG010000020.1:669-2145 GCF_059505265.1 Myxacorys chilensis
CTTCATTCGGGCGGTTCAACCAGGAAGGATCCGCTCATGCATTGCGTCTCCGCTCCATCCATCGTTCGTCGCGCGGCCCTCGCCACCGCCGTTGGCCTCCTCGGCTCTCCAGCCTTGGCCCAGTCCCTGACAGAGGTCTGGCGACTTGAGGGCCTCGCCTCGCCCGAATCCGCTTACTTCGATGAGGCCACTGGGCAGATCGTCGTTTCGCAGATGGGGGTCTTCGATCCCGACGGCAAGCTCGCCCTAATCTCGCCCGAAGGCGAGAAGATCGAGGCCAGTTGGGTGACGGGTCTCATCGACCCGAAGGGCATGGCCAGCTTTGATGGCCGCCTCTACGTGGCGGACGCGGACGGGTTGCATGTGATCGACATGGCGTCGGGCCAGCAATCGGGCCTCATCGAGATGCCCGATGCCGTGTTCCTCAACGATGTGGCCGTGGGCGAGGACGGCACGGTCTATGTGAGCGACATGATCGCGGGCGCGATCTACCGGCTGCAAGGCGACGCCCTGGACCAAGTCGTTGCGGCGGGCGGCATCTCACTGCCCAACGGACTTCTGGTCCAGGATGGCTCTCTCCTCGTCGGATCCTTCGGCGAAGGGCTGAACGAGGACGCCTCTGTGGAGACCGCCGGCGGCCTCCTGACACTTGACCTGGCGAGTGGTGCCGTGACCCCTGTAGCCGGCACCGAGGCGAGCGGGAGCGTGGACGGGATCGTCACCCTGGGGGACTGGGTGATCTACGACGACTATCAGACGGGGCGCATCCTGGGTTGGCACGATGGCCAACTGACGCCCTTGGCCGAGACTGCACCCACCGCAGCCGACCTCGGCACGGCCGGAGAGCTTCTGCTGGTCCCCATCACGGCCACGGGTGAGCTTGTTGCTTACCGGCTTACGCACGGCTGAGGGAGATTTCAGGAGGCGGCGGTAGAGCCCAGCATAGTCAGGGCAGGGGCGGCATGCGGCGTCAGGATTGGCAGGGGTGGGAGGCCCGGGGCCTTTCTCGGCAATACAAAGGCGCGCAAGAGCGCTTCGCACACATTCCCAAATCTCGTTTACTTCATTCGCAAGAAGCTGTTGAGGCGCCTCTCGACGAAACGTAGAAGGTGACGTGTCTGCCAGATGAAAGCGATCGAAGTCTGGAGGCAGTTGTCGAAGACGGAGACCCTCCATGGGCTTTGTTGCATAATCGAAGAAGTCGTCGATCCTAGCAGCCTATACGCCTGTTCCTTGCACCCCTGGATACGCAAGTCTGTGCGACCAAGCCTGCTTGGCGCGCAACGTTCTTCGATTATGCAACAAAGCCCAGTTCTTCCGTGCGGGAGGCGCGGGCCTGATCCGGAGAGGCATGCGCCATTTGACGGGCTCGGAATCGGCGGAGCGACAGCCGTGCCGTCTCGTAGGCAGTGCGATAGCTGTCATACCACCGAGCTCATGATCTGACGCATGGCAGCGAGGACGCATCCGGTCCGT
>NZ_JCACKG010000021.1:0-2141 GCF_059505265.1 Myxacorys chilensis
CTCGTGGGATTCGTCTTCATCGCGCTGGGTGCCTTCTTCATCTTCCACAAGTGGAGCTGACATGACCGCCGTGCCTCAGGTCCGCTTCCTCGACCGCACCACGCCGCCGCACATCGCGACCCTGATCCTGATCGCCGGCGTCTCGGCGATGAGCCAGTCGATCTTCCTGCCCTCGCTCGGCCACATGGCGGAGGACCTGGGCGCCTCCTACGTCGTCATGCAGTTGGCGGTCTCGGGATATCTTCTCGCGACGGCGGCGCTCCAGATCGTGCTCGGGTCGGTGGCCGACAGCCTCGGCCGCCGGCCGGTGATGATAGGGGCGCTCGCGGTATTCGCGCTGGCCTCGGTTGGGGCGGCGCTCGCGCCGGATGCCGCGACCTTCCTCCTGTTCCGGATGTTGCAGGGCGTCGTGGTGGCGGGGATCGTGCTGTCCCGCGCCGTTGTCCGCGACACCGTGGGCGCGAGCGAATCCGCATCACGCATCGGCTACATCACGATGGGCATGGCGCTGATCCCGATGGTGGCCCCCCTGCTGGGCGGCGCGCTCGACGAGGTCTTCGGCTGGCGCGCCTCCTTCCTGGCGCTGGCGCTGTCCGGATTCGCGGTGCTGGCTCTCGTCACGCTCGACCAGGGAGAGACGGTGCATGGCCAAGGCACGAGCCTCGGTGCGCAGATGCGACAGTGGCCGCACCTGCTGCAGTCGCAGCGGTTCTGGGGCTACTCGCTCTGCGCGGCCTTCGCGTCGGGGGCCTTCTTCGCTCTTCTGGGCGGGGCGGCCTTCGTGGCGGGGCGGGTCTTCGGCCTGTCGCCGCTCTGGACCGGGGTGGCGCTGGGTTCCCCGTCGATCGGTTACATGCTGGGCAACTTCCTCGCGGGGCGGATGTCGATGCGGGTCGGGATCGACCGCATGGCCATGGCGGGCTGCGTGGTGGCGACGGTGGGGCTCGGCGCCTCGCTGCTGGTGACGCTCCTCGGGTTTCCGAGCCCCTGGGCCTTCTTCGGCTTCTGCACGCTGCTCGGACTCGGCAACGGCATGACGTTGCCCAACGCGCTGGCGGGCTCGGTGTCGGTACGGCCGGACCTCGCCGGGACGGCCTCGGGCCTTTCGGGGGCCATCATGACGACCGGAGGGGCGGGGCTGTCCCTTCTTGCCGCCTCGGCGCTGACGGACGGGTCCGGCCCCTGGCCGCTGCAGGCGATCATGCTGGCGAGCGCGGCGCTCTCGGGCCTGTCTCTCCTCCTCGTGCGCAGGAGCTAGCGGGCCCGGCGCCAGCCTGCCGCCTGCGCCTCGGACTCGGAGCAGAACCAGCGCTCGCCGGCGGTCTCGTCGATCACCGTGTCGGCGTAGTGCCGGCTGCCCGGAAGGTGATAGATGCGGCCCGAGGACGAGATGTTGCCTTTGATCTTGCAGCCCGGGGCGCTGAGGACGACCACGTCGGTGACCTCGAGGTCCGGATTGCGCCGCCAGTCCCAGGGAGCCTGGAAGGTGCCACGCCAGATTCCGGCCCCGGACTCTTCGGCCGTCTCCTGCTGGGGGAGGTAGTCGCGCGAATAGTCGAGATAGGCGAGGGCCATCCCCCTCTCGACCAGCGTCGCGCCGACGTCGCGGCCCTCCACCTCGCAGCGCGCGACCTGCCGGCCGTAGCGGTCGGTCTCGACCACCTCGCAGGCGGCCTGAGCGTCCTGCCAGAGGTCGCGCGCACCGTCCGCGGCCCAGGCGCCGCAGGGCCAGGGCGCCCCCGCCGTATCGCGGCACTCCTGCGCCCTCTCGGGCGCGTCGACGCCGAAGAGGCGCACCCGGGTGCCGCCCACGTCCAGCGTGTCGCCGTCCACCATGTCGACGCGGCCGGACAGATCGGCGGCTGGAGCGGAGGGGGGGCCGGGCCGGTCGCTCCGGGCCACCAGCAGGCCTGCGCCGAACGCGACAGGAACGAGGAGGGCGAGCAGCAGCAGACGAAGGATCATGTCCTTCATCTGATTGTCTGGCGTGAGGGTTCAATGAATTGGTTAACAAAACATTTGCGCAGCGTATTCGTGATGGCGCCGCCCAGGAATGATGCCCAAGCGGCGCGGTTGCCCTCGCAATGGGTCGGTCAGTCCCGGACTCGGTTGCGGCCTCGTTCTTAGTGGGAGCGGCGGTG
>NZ_JCACKG010000022.1:0-27119 GCF_059505265.1 Myxacorys chilensis
TAAAGCAGCAAGACCCGAAAGCATCGCAACAGATTGAAGAGATCTCATAGTCACCCAAAGGATTGTGAAAGGTAAAGAAGTGTTTGTGCCTGGAAAGGCAGCCGGAATAAACATCAGCGACTCACGCCTTCTGGGGTATCACCAGCCGCCTAGGAATAAGCTGCAAAGCTGCTCCAGAGCGCTGGGAAGCGAGTGAGTGCGAAGAGAACCAGAGGGAGCGTGAAGGTTGAATTGCGCTTGGTTCTGATTCCATACTTCTGTTTATAGAGCAGGAGAGACGGCAAAGAGGAGAGGACTGTTCACTTTAGTAAGCGTCCTAAGTAATCCGGAATGCGTCCTGACCCCTGTGAAGAAGAAGACCTTGATGATCTGCTCCTCCAGTTTCATTAACTACTACTCAAAACTTAGTGAATCGGAATTTGGCTAAAAGCTAGGTCGGAACTAGGGTTGATAAGGGTTAGTCGCGGTTGCCGCTTGCCAGCGATGCATTTTTACACTAAGTTACATTTTAGGATGCTCTATAACTTAGTGAAAAGACCGAGAGCCTCATGGCGTTCCAAAAAGGCGAAAATCCTCATCATCCTTCACCCGGATCAGTGCTGACTGTCGAACCTATTCGAGACAAGAAAGCAATCGAGCGCATCAAAAAACTTCTGCGCGATCACCCCCGCGATCTCTGTCTGTTCATCCTGGGTATCAACACGGCCTATCGCGCCAATGAATTACTGTCCCTCACTGTGGGTCAGGTGCGACGACTGCAACCTGGCGATCTACTGCGGGTGAAGCAAAGCAAGACGGGTAAATTCCGTAGCGTGACGATCAATGGTGCTGTGGTCAAGGCGGTCTCACAGCACCTTACCGTCAATCCCCTGCCCGATGATACCTATCTCTTTCAGGGCAAACGTGGTTGTCTCACTGTCCCCACCGTCAGCACAATGGTTAAGACGTGGTGCCAGCATAGCGGGCTGAAGGGAAATTATGGTAGCCACACGCTTCGCAAGACGTGGGGATACTGGCAGCGGATGGAACGCGGGACGGCGGTTCCGTTACTCATGGAAGCCTTTGGGCACGCCACGCAGCAGCAAACATTAGCGTATTTAGGCATTCAAGCAGAGGAGATTGCCCAGATTTACGAATTAGAGTTGTAAACCTACTGAACTATGCTTGTAGAACAAGTAAGAGAGTAACAATTTGAATCAAGAAGTATGGCAGCAGCTTCTCTCATTAGAGAGTATGGAGATCGTTAGAAAATGGTACAAAACAATACACGGGCGTAGCTTAAATGAGTGCCGTACAAAAGAAATAAATGCAGCAGCAAGACAGGCACGTGAATATTTTAGGAATGCAAACAACTCAAACTTCTCAGTTCGCCCTCTTCTAACTTTCTACGGTGTCACAAGTCTTAGTAGGGCGCTTTTGCTTCTATTGGGTACTAATGGTGGAGAGGCTAATCTAACAGGTGCGCATGGACTAAAGACAGTTGAGTGGAAAAACGTGTTATGCGGCAAGTCATCAGTGAGATTAGATTTATTGGATGAGTTAAAGATAGAAACGTGCGGGGGTCTGTTTTATGACTTTGTAAAAGGCACTGATAACAGAATTTCTATTCATGTTCGTTCTGAGGGTGTTGATTGGTGGCTCAGTTATGGCACTCCTGAACTTGGAGAACAGTTTTCTTTTGCTGATATTCTCGCGCGAATTCCTGATTTGGAAAAAGATTACATAAATATTTCTAGTGAAGTGAAGTATGCAGTCGTCAATGATATGACGTATAAACCAGAGGTAGGCTTCCAAGTAAAAGTACATAAGGCAAGGTTCGACACCTTCAAAGACGCTTATACAACTCTTGGCTATGCTGTTTCTTGCGATGATAACTGGTGTGATGTGGTGTGTGATACGGAAACAATTAACAGAAGTAAACCGTTATTCATGCATACCTATATCCAAAAGCAGTTCAATGCTATACCTGTCTTACATATTGTCGAGCCGTTTCCAAGAAGTTCTAATTATTCTCAGCTTTGCATTACGTATATCACCTCTTATTTTCTTGGGATGCTTGTCCGGTATTACCCAACGCAGTGGATGTCGCTGATTCAGGGGGACAAAGAGGATGCGTTATGGCCTACGCTTAATAGGGCGCAGAACTTCGTTGAGAATTCTTATCCAGATCTTGTCATTGAGTTGATTTACGATGTGTTGAAAACAGGAAAATAGCACGGTTATAGGCAATTAAAAAACGCTCGTTTACTGATAGGGCGAAGAAACGCTTGATTTCTCTTACCCTGTCTACGTTTAAACCCCTTTTTTGACAGAAGAAACGTGTTAGGTGAGTTACAGCCTTTGAAAAGAGGCGCAATTGTAGAGAAAGTACTGAAGAATCTGGAATTGTGGCTTGAGAGCGAAGAGTGATTAAAGGGAAGCGGTTCTCACAGAGTTGCGCTCTGCGCTAATCGGTAATAGGAGAGTGGCTTCGATTTGCTCTCGAACTTCGCGGCTGATGTAGCAATCGCTGTCGAGGCAGACTACGAGAAAGCGATTTGCATCGTAGTACTGATGGAGTTGTTGTTTCTGAGCTTCGGTGAATTGCCAACCGTGCCTTAGCTTACGATATTGAATCATCAAAGCTCGCAGTTTTTCAATCCAAATTTTTCCTTTGTCTTGCCACCATTGTCTGCTATTGCTATCTTTATTATCCCAGTCATCAATTGAGGGAATTTCATTCCTTAACTGTTGCAACTCTTGTAGTAATTCAAGATTAAGATCGGGAGCCCTAAAGAAATAGTAATACAACAAGGAGGGTTTGCGTTTGAGGAAGAAACCAATGTCCGGAGCATCATCGAGGTCACAGGAAAATCCATCGTAAACTTTCAGAACGTATGAGGAGAGAGAAGCGAATTCTTGGTCGAGCTTCTCGTAAAATTTGAGGGCACGATCGAGGTTGTCGATATACTCGCGGTCGTGGTTCCTGATATCGCTGAGGTCAAAGGTATGATCGAGGGCGAAGTCGAGAGCGGGTTCGAGATCACGAGAGCGATCTCTGTTGAGAGCACGGTCAAGGTAAAAGGCTCGGATGGCAGCAGGTTTATACGAAGCTTTGATCGAATTAGATCGGCGATTGATCCAACCCAAGAACTCTTGCAGTTCGTCATCTTTTGCCACAATCTGGTCTACCGCTGATTTCATCATCTGCAACAATTCATCTGCCTCTGTTAAAAGTCCCACTGTTAGCAGAAACACTTCTCTCCAACGTTTTTCTAGCAGGTGATGAATTAGTTGTTGGAATACTTGTTGAGGTTGCCGACTGAGTGCAACTGCCCTTGCTGTAAAGAACTCATGAAAAGTGAGATGGGAGAAAGAATAAATTTTCCATGCCCGTTCTACCAGCAAACCATGTTGTGCCTCGATTGACTTTAACACTGCCTCACTGTCCAGTTGCAGATCGTCAGGAGTTGTATTAGCACTGGGCAAGTTGCGGATATAGTTGCCAATCTGATGTTCAACTGCCTTTTGCTTGAAGAAATAATCTCCTTTTTCAAAAGTGCTAAAGGCAATGTGACTTAGTAAATCTTCTTTTCGTTGAAGCGAGAGCTGTTTATAAACCTGTTCTCGTTCAATATTGCGTTTGATGTCCCATTTCTTGAGCAAAATATCTAGCCCCTCCTTATAAAGCTCTGAACGATTTTGAGGGAAGTTTCCAGACTCTTCAAAAGTAATGCAAAGCAGAGTCAGTAACAATGGATTTGTAGCTAGTTCTTGAATTCGACTATTCTCTTTCAGCTTTTCCGTAAACCGTTCTGCCTTTACAAAATCGTCTTTGGCATGAAACCACTTTTGTGAGAAACTCGCGATCTGGTTGTCATTGAAATCTGCAACTTCTACTTCGGTAAATTGGTCGAATGTATATTCCCGTGCCGCAATCCGGCAGGTCATAACAATCTGGCTTTGGTTAAATTGGTCAGCAAAGTCGCGAATTTGCCGCAGGGTTCGACCCGCATCTGAAGTTTTGACTTCATCTAAACCATCAAGTAACACCAAGAGCCGCCCACCCTTCAGTAGTTGCTCAACCGATGTTTCATTCCAAGCTAAGAGAGATTGCATTAACCCCGTTTTCACTGTCAAGTTAGAAGCTAATCCATAGCCACTAAGTAGCTGCTGCAAGTACTGCAATACGGAAGGTTGACCCGGTTCTTCTGCAAAGTCTTTCAAGGTAATGAAGGCAGGAATTCGATCAACGTACCAATTTCCGCTAATGCATTGAATTGCTAAATGTTTCAAAAACGTCGTTTTCCCTGCTCCAGGCTTACCCAAAATCAGCAATCGCTCATATTTTTCAATAGCCTCTATCCCTGGAATGCACTCTTCAACAACATTACTAAGGCTAAATCGCTCAACGTCTTGGCTGCTAATATTGTTCAATTCTAGCAATTCGGACATCTCTAAACGCCGTCGTGCAGTTATTTTCTCCAAAACGTTAACGTTAGTGTAGATGTTGTCTAAATCAATTGGTTGACTCATATCTAACACCCGCATCGTTCCATACTGCTTTTGGATACGGTCTCGAATGATTTCCCGAATGGTTGCGACTAATTCATTCAGGCTAGAAGGTCTATTCTTCGTTTGCATTCCTTCGTCAGCTTCAGCAATCTCGCCCCATTCCAGTCCAAGTTCGGCGCAAATAGCCTGAAATATATCTGACTTCACTGCCCGTCTCGCGAAGAAGTTGCCAACAACTTGGCGGGTACAGCGACACATTCCCGCTAAATACTCTTGCGTCCAGCCCCTTCGCTTGAATATTGCTTCAGCCGTTTTAATTCCTGTAATTGATGCCCGCAGCGATCGCGCCATACTCCACCTGCAAAACTCTTACATAAGGCAGACGTAACTCTAACGTCTTACTCAGACAGGATTTCAGAAATTTAGGTGTTTCATAAGAGAAGAGGCAAGCGCGCCCAACTCCCACGTCCACCTCTACTGAAGCATACCTAAATTTATGCCTGATAAAGATTTGATACGTGTGACATCCCGCATCTTCCAGAAGCGATTCCATCAAGCCAATCAGAAAACTCTCTCCCCAATCGAACGCGCGATTGCTCAAGAACGCCTTCGTCAGGCACGCAATGCTTCCAATCTTGCTCATGGTTCTGCTGCGATTGCACTAGGAATTAGTGTTCTCGGTTTGTATTGGGGTTTGACGGGTAAAGTTCCTGAGGGTGCTTTAACCACTACAACCGGAATGACTTCGACGGTTCTTTGTTGTCGTCTTGCAAAAGATGCCAATGATAGATTGGATCATCTTTTAGAGGAGTTGCGGGATTCCCAGTAGGGCGAATGTGCGATCGTAGGGAATGGGATGTGATCACGCATCCTTAATAGAATGCTCGAAAGCACAAAGAACAAGATGATTCTTCATCAAAAAAGGACCCTTTTTTGATAAGGCGTTTTTCCCTCCTACCCTTTCCCCTCGAGTGACCTGAAAGCTAGGAGGACCAAAGCTTTCTCTTAAAGGCTGAAACTGCCCGAAAGATACCCCTTTTTTAATAGGGATACATGAGAGCAGGTCATAATCCTGGATGCCTTTATTCATTTTTTTAGATTTTCATATTTTTGAATTTTCAAAAATATGAAAATCTAAAAATTTGTATTGTTGATAAGGCGAATTTTTATAAATTCAAAAATTTGTATTGATGTAAATACAAAAGGGTATTATTTACATATTCGTTTTGAGGAATCAATCGTGCTTATCACAGTCGCCTCTACAAAGGGAGGAGTCGGAAAGACAACAAGCGCGGTTCATATTGCTTGCTACCTGTCGCAAAATAGCAGCACGCTATTGATTGACGGTGATCCAAACAAATCGTCCTTAAAATGGGCAAGCCGAGGCTCGCTTCCTTTCAAAGTTGTTGAGCTGATGCAGTCTCCACGACACACGAAGAACTATGAGCACATTGTTTTTGACACAGCCGCGCGACCAGGAAAAGAGGACTTAGAAGCATTGGTCGAGGGATGTGATTTGCTGGTTATTCCGTGTAGTCCTGATATTTTGGCGATTGAGGCAACCTTGGAAACTGTTGACTTACTCGAATCGTTAAACTGCGATCGCTATCGGCTCTTGCTGACGATTGTGCCACCTACACGCAAGACTGGCGAACAAGCACGGGAAGCCCTTTCAGAATACCCCATCTTTAAAAAGTCAATTCGACAGTACGCTGCTTACGAAAAAGCAGCTCTAGCAGGCGTCCCTGTTTACGAAAGCCGCGATTCAAAAGCAAGAATTGCATGGAGCGACTATAGCGCTGTTGGTAAGGAAATTTTGGCATGAGTAAAGAGAACCTATTTGCAAAAGCAATTGCCAGTCGCAAAAAAGCATCTCCTTTGGAGAGCACAGAACCTGTTCAAGCGATCGATCCTTTAGAGGTATCGGAGTCTATCGAGACGGATATAACTGCAAACCAAAGTGCTTCTACACCTTCATCCAAGGCTCCTGTCGAAACCACATCTCAGACACAAAAACGAGGGAGAGGAAGACCTGCAACCGGCAAGCGATCCAATGATGATTGGATTGGACGAACCTATTACATCCAGCGTGAAACGGATTTAGACATCGAAGACGAATTGCTGAAGCTCAAGCGACAAGGAATTGAGGTCGATAAATCTGAATTGGTAGATTTGCTGCTTTCTGCCTGGGTAAAATGGCAGCAGGGTGAAAATATAGAAATTCAAATATCTGAAATTACGCCAAGGCGAAAATCTGAAAAGAAAAACTAATTTCTACTTACTGAGTTACGAAGACTGCCCTGATGCTTGGAAAGTGAAGCGGTTTGTGATGGAACCCCAAACTGAATCGTGGCATTCAGATACAGCGCAACCTACCAACCTCGACCAATACCATAAGCAGTGTTGGCGGAATTTGGATTAGCAGCGATCGCAAATCACGTCTTTTCAATTCGGAGTTTCCTTGTGCCCAAACAAACGTCCCTTTTCCCCAATGACTACAACGATTTCTTGAGTGATCTCAAAGATCGAATTCGCAGCGCACAAGTCCGGGCTGCTCTTGCCATCAACGAGGAATTGATTCAGCTTTACTGGGTGATTGGGCGAGAGATTCTAATGCGACAGCGCCAAGAAGGGTATGGCACGAAAGTGGTTGAAAGGTTAGCTAAAGACCTGAAGAAGGAGTTTCCCAAGCTGACGGGGTTCTCAGCTCGGAATCTGAATTACATGCGAGCGTTTGCCGAGGCTTTTCCAGACAAGGCACTCTTGCAACGCAGCGTTGCAAAACTTCCGTGGCGACACAACATTGCCTTATTGGAGAAACTCAAATCGACAGACGATCGGCTATGGTATGCCCAACAGGCGCTTGAGAATGGATGGAGCCGAGACATTTTGGCGATCCAGATTGAAACCAAGCTTCGGGAACGCCAAGGCAGTGCCAGCACTAATTTTGATCGAACACTGCCAAGTGCTGATTCTGATTTGGCTACTCAACTTCTGAAAGACCCCTACAACTTCACGTTTCTCTCGATTAGTCAGGATGCTCAAGAACGAGAGCTAGAACATGCACTCATTGACCACATTCGAGATTTTTTGATCGAGTTGGGGGTCGGCTTTGCTTTCCTCGGCAGCCAATATTCTTTAATTGTCGACGGCAAAGAATATTTCATTGATTTACTCTTCTACCATGTGAAGCTGCACTGCTACGTGGTGATTGAGTTGAAAATTGGGGAGTTTATCCCAGCTTATAGCGGACAACTCAATTTTTACGTGTCTGCGATCGATAATCTGATTCGTTCTCCAGAGGACAAACGCACCATCGGACTTATTCTGTGTCGTTCCAAGAGTGATATTACGATCGAATATGCCTTGCAAGATATTCACAAACCGATTGGAGTAGCAACCTACAAACTCAAAGAAGATTTGCCCCAGCATCTCAAAAACAGCCTTCCCTCGATCGAGCAGTTAGAAGTAGAACTGCAAGCTGCGGCAGCAGAAATTGAATCCCAGGAGGTGGAGGAAGATTGATGATCTAAACAAGTTGATGTGAATTGAATGTGTGACAACCTATGAGTGAGGTGATGGAGAGAAATTAATTCTCTCCATCACCTCATTTAAAGTACGCTTTGGACTAAAAACGGCTTAAATCGCTAAACGGTTATATTCCACAACCCGCATCCTCTCATATGCCAACTATCACGTGAGCAACGACAGAGCAGGAGTTTGAGGTAGGACTTCTGCGATCAGGCGCAGAAGCTCTAGAACAAATATATTCATTGCGTTGGGGGCGATTGCTTGTTCCAAGCTAGAGAATTGGACAGAAACATTCCATCTATTTCCCGAATTTGGAATGTTAGACCGACAAGTTTCTGCATACCAGTTTTAGGATCTTATGCAGACGAAATTCTGCATAACACGCTGATCGAAAGTTTTAGGCGGAACCCGTCAGTCTAATTATTAGTTCCACGAGAACTGGATAGAAATGTTACCCGTTGGAAACACTACATCCACGCCAGTTCCGTAGAACATTTTGTTGGAACCGACAGGCTGCAAATAGTCGCGAGGTTAACCGCACTATCAACTTTAGTTGGTGTTGCTTGCTTGACTCGGTGCGGTTCAACTCAATCATTATGCTGCTTGAGTTATTGGTAGAAACGCAACTAGAGAACTGTTTGCGGGATGCGTCGTTCCTTAGTGACTCAATCCCGCAAAATTCTGTTTTTACATAGGGAGGTGTGATAAACCTATCTAGCGAAAGGGCTTTGACTGACGCAAGATCATGAGCATGACAACTCGAACAAGCCCTGTAATAGACCCAACAAGAATGGAAATAAGGATTGCGATTGATAAAATAATCGCAGTAGGAGACTCCCCATGTTCAATGATGAGAGTGGGGTCAATCGGGGAAATGGGTGGAATCGATTGGTTAGCTGTAGTTAATTGATTCTGAGACATTTGAGTTATCTCCATTTGTGTTCATGTCTCAAGGATGCCGGAAGTTCCACGGACACTGTAGTCCCAGTTTTAGCCACTTTCCAAACTGACTAAAATTGGGTCAGAATTAACCTAAGTCGAAGCAGATTTAGTCAAATGTCTAATTCCCTCAAGGCATCTCAACAGGCGTTAGATGATCTCGTTGATCCAGCGCGGCGTCTGAAACGCTGGAATAAACATGACGATAAATGGGCTACGAAAGCGGATATATCACTCAAAACCTTGCAGCGATTTTGGGATCGAAGACCTATCCGTCGCGCCAATTTCATCTCCATCTGCCGAGCTATCGACCTTGAGGACTGGAAAGCGATCGTTGATTCTTCGTCTGAAAATCAGTTTTTCAAGAAACCGATCCTTATCGCTAAATATGACCTGCGTTCAGATAGAGAAATTGACTATACACAACTAAAAAATGCGTTGAAAGAGCAGAATTGGTCTGAGGCAGATAGGATAACGAGACTCTTTCTCCTACAACTATGTTGGCGAAACTCTGCAAGCGAATGGATGGTAAATGGTAGATGGAATGAGGAGAAATTTAAGCAAGATGTGGACCAGATTCCTTGCATAGACCTTCACACAATTGATCATTTATGGACGACCTACAGTGATGATCATTTTGGCTTCAGTAGCCAGAAAAGAATCTACTTGGAAGTTGGTGGTAGAGTTGATGGAGAGTTTTATGAAACAGCCTGGGATAAATTTGCTTTCAAGATTGGATGGCGACAAATTAGTTATGACTACGATCAAATGATTTTCGATGTTTCAGCCCCAAAAGGTCATCTTCCAGTTTGTTTATGGTTTGGGGGTCTATGTTTTTCTCGTATTGCTTTAAGGCTTGAAGAATGTAGACGCGCAGCATAATAACCCGCTTGAACCCGACCGTTGAGGGTTTATCTGTTGGGCAGTTCAAGTTCATCTGCGGTAGGTTAAGCGGGTTGTTAGCTTAGTTTTCTGTACCCACGAGCAGAAGTCCTATTTTGACGGGAACAATTCTCAGTTTGTAATCAGAAAAGCGGAATTAGCGTGTTGCGAAGCAGTTCCGCCTCAGAGCAATCAGTCCACTTCAGAACACTGCCGGAAAGACGCATTTTCGGTAGCGTTCTGTTTAGATCTGAGCAAGCACTCATCCTAAACAGCTTTCTGAAGGTGATCATGATTTGCCGAGCAAAGTCGAGATCGTGTCGCCCCTGTAAAGTGAAATGTTACAGTTTCCTACAATTCCGTACTGCTACTCTTCTCTGTCATCAGCGTTTTTTCTGAAAAGTGGCAAAAAATCACGCTCTAGTGAAGCTAAATTCTGCGTTTAGTCGTACAATCTGATCCGACTGAACTTCTCGTTCAGTCAAACACACAGCGAGAAAACCCTCGACGGCTGGTACCCGCGAAGGTCTCTCAAAGAATGAACAGCCCGAAGGACTGCACCACGTTAGTGGATGATAAGTAGCAAGTTGCGTCTACGATTCTAGCAGTCCTTGCGGGAAATAGCGCTATGGTTTCCCAGAAATATGACTGCTCTGCCTGTTGCGGATCAAAGATCATCCGCATTACTGCCGTCCAACCCCCTCGGACAACGGCTATGTGAAACCTTCCCCTACCGCTGGCACAGCATCTCCGGCGAGAATGCTGCCGAGCCCGGGTGGAAAACCAAGACCAAATACCCGCTGCGTCCCCGCGTGCTCTGGCAGGGCTGGAATGACTCCAGCACCTTGGTCGGGGTGCGGTTTGGCTCCACGACGAGCTATGCCCTGATCGATATTGACAGGACAAGTCCCTATCATCCAGTAGACAATCCCCATGGGTTGACCCTGATCCTGGCGGCGCTCGAAACCATCGGCATTGTTCGTTATGTTCTCCTGAGGTCGAGCCATTCAGGCGGCTTGCATCTCTATCTGCCCCTACCCTACGCCGTACCCACCTTCGGACTCGCGCAAGCTCTGAAGCAGTGCCTAGAAGCCCAAGGGATTGCGATCGCCGCAGGACAAGTTGAGACCTTCCCGAACACCAAAGCCTATGCCATACCTGGCACCCAGATCGAGTACAACGCCCATCGCCTCCCCTTACAACCCGACAGCGGCTCCTGCCTGCTCGACCTCGACAGTAACCCCATCGGCACCGCTCTAGGACAATTCTTCCGCCACTGGGATAGTGCCGCTTCAGGACAAGACCTCGAAACCCTACACGAAGCGATCGCCGTCGCCCGTCGCAACGGCAGCAAACGCAAACGGCAGCGCATCGCCGCCGTAGAATCGTGGCGAGCCGACCTACAAACCGAAATCAACGAAGGCTGGACCGGGACTGGACAGACCAACCACCTGTTAAAGACAATTGCCTGCTACGGCGTCGTCTTCGAGGGATTGCAGAGCGAAGCCCTAGCCGAATTTGTCCAAACCACCGCGATTAACGCTCCTGGCTACGAAACCTACTGCCGCCACCAGCACGAGATCACCAGGCGATCTACACTCTGGGCGAAAGCCGCCGAGAAATACTGGTGGGCATTAGGGAGCGAGCCGCAGCGCAGCCCCGAGCATTCCACCCCCAACGGAGGCGAGACCAGCAACGTGATCCCAATCAACCAGAACCAGATGCGAGCCGAAGAAGCGCAACGGCGGATTCGAGACACCATAGCGCGCCTCCAGAGCATTGGACAATTCCCCGCCGACGCCAGCAGCCGAGTGCGACTACTCGTACGAGAAGCCCACACGAGCGTACAGACCCTATACCGCTACCGCCATCTATGGCATCCCGAGCACTTTACCCCGGTCGAAGAGACAGCGTGTGTAACAGCAGCAGCGGCAAGCGATCCCAGCGATGCAGCCACAAAATCTCCTGACCTAGCAGAATCGCGAGAACCAGTGTCGGGAGGGGAGTTACACACCCTAGAACAGAATATGAAGTGTAGGGCAGAATTAGTCTGTGATTCTCCGGCTAATTTCCTTGATGCTGATCCTTTCTTCTGTCACTGTGTTTTACTTCAATGGGTTGGATTGGCGAGAAAATTAACTTGATTAAGATTTTCATAAAGAAACTCTATAGTGAGTGATGAAACTCAAAAAGAAATCTGGTTGAAAGTAGTTATTTTCCCAATATACCCTCGCTAACAGAAAATTTGGCTCGATAGAAATCGATTGAAAAAATCGTGCGAGTTGAAGTATTTTGATGGGCAGTTGATGTCTTGAAGATCTGCGTTGATTTCTCAAGATTTTGGCTTGAAATGAAATTTTGCTTTCACTACCTTAAGAGCAATTGCAATAAAACCTTGACGTTGAATAATTACTATATGGGAATAGATTCATAGTTTTGTGAATTCGTATCAGCCTCAAGCTCTAAATTCACCGCAATGATTCCCACAACTTGCTTTAGCACCTCACGACTGAACTAGTCTCAAGACGGAAGGGATTGAGGGAGAACCATGAGCGATATTAGAACCTGACGTGTATTAGAGGGTGCAATTGCAGCACTGAATTCCTATGACATCATTTCTACGGTCGGTAAAGCGTCATGTCTTAATATTTGCGGAGATGCGATTGCGGGAGCATCATCTCAAAAGGAAAGTCAGTATTCTTATGTATTTTATGTTCTAGATGAATATATGTTGATATTACAAAGGTAGAACTGCATCAATTATTACAAGTTTGATAAGAACTCCGCTGAAAAACATTGATTTCAGAGTCTTCTTCTTCTTTAATAAGAGTTGGGTGATTTCATTACGCTAGAAAATGAATTTCGGTATTAGTGTATTTGGCTTTCAAACTTCCTCTATAATGGTTACGAACAGGTTGCTACGAAGCTGAATTTCGTCATAGTTTCGTCATAGACCAGATAATAGATTATTATCTTGTGTGACTAAACTTGCTTTGTTCTTTTCCTTCTTTTATATTCCTCTTTCATATGAGAAGAAGTCTAGAGTGGAACGAAGCGGCGATCAAGCTTTTTCATGCCAGGGTTAGTAACCTCAAATGTCCACTTTCCTCCTTTTCTAAATCGCTCAGTCCAATCCGTAAAATGCTTTTTGCCTTTACTAGCTGCAGCATTCACGGCTCTAGGTGTTACTCCTAAAATTAAGGCAAGTTCTTCTGAGGTAAGCAGAACCTTGCTAGGTTTAGTTTCTTCTGAGGAAACGTCTAGAGTAGCCAATAGTTTTTGGATTGAGGACAGCTTGGCTTCAAATTCTCCCACTCTCTGTGATAACGATGAAATCACCGGATTTGTTTCTAAGACGCCCGGAAGTTGCAGAACTTCGCGAATTTTGGTGTTAATCGATGCCTCTTCAATTGTTTCTATATATTGTCGAATCGCTTCATGAACGACCTGAGCCGTGTTTCTACCTGACTCGTTCGCGATCGTCTCTAATTTTTCTTTCCATTCTGCCGGTACTCGGCATCCTACCATTGGTTGGGTCGGCATAGACTTTAAATGATTTCAAAGATAACAAATTTTACAAAGAGTGTATTGGATTAACTGGACTTTTGCCAGCTTCTTTGAGAGGAAAACAAGCTAAAAGTAGCGTTAGGAAATTCTAATCATGGAGAGGAAGGATGGTTGCGTAGTCAATTCTCTTTGACTCAAGTATAAAAAATACAAAAACATTAGGGATGTTCTTAGTTTGCCTACTGCTGTCTTAGGCAGAAGTGCATTTGATTTTTAAGGCTTTCAGCAGTTGGCTAGAACGAGGAATCAACAGTTGCGAGCTATAACTAGACGGTCATACGGTTCAGAATTAGTCCTGCAGGTTCTTAGAGTTGGGTTTGGTCCATTTGCTACGGGAACGCCACTTTGATAGATTCTCTAAAATCAATTTGAAAGGACTTTCTGGTCTAGCTTGCATTGTGCTGCTCCCATGTCAGCTCAACCCTATTTCTAAAAGTTGGTTAATTAAGAGGAAAATGAGTGGGCAATCTAGGGCTTAGTTCTCAAGAGTTGCTACTGATTGCCCAAACGCTATAAGTCCGTCTCTACAAATCCTTTCAGAAGAAGCAATGTCAGAAAAGCAGGACAACAAACATCCAGAGCTCGTCGGTTTTATTTGGAGCGTTGCCGATAAACTGCGCGGACCCTATCGTCCCCCGCAGTATCGCCGTGTGATGCTGCCGATGACGGTGCTGCGTCGCTTGGACTGTGTGTTGGAGCCAACCAAGAAGAAGGTGCTGGCAGAAAAGGAGCGGTTAGAGGCGAAAGGCTTTACGGGAATGGCGTTAGAGAAAGCCATTTCTAAGGCTGCGGTGGGTGACGATCGCGTGCAGCCGTTCTACAACACCTTCAAATTCTCCTTGGCAGAAGTGATGGGTGATCCGAATGGCATAGCGAGTAACCTGGTCGCTTACATCAACGGCTTCTCGCCGCAAATCCGCGAGATTTTTGAGAAGTTTGAGTTTGAGAAGGAAATTGACAAGCTGGATGAAAGCAATCGGCTGTATCTGATTCTGAAAGAGTTTTGCAACATTGACCTTTCCCCGGCTCGCATCTCAAACACAGACATGGGAGGGGTTTTTGAGGAGCTGGTTCGCAAGTTCAATGAACAGGCGAATGAAGAGGCTGGAGACCACTTTACCCCTCGCGAAGTCATTAGCCTGATGGTCAACTTGATGTTTAGCGATGAGGAGGATGTATTTAAGGCAGGCATCTACAAGAGCATCTATGACCCGACTGCCGGAACGGGGGGAATGCTTTCTGTCTCGGAGGAACACATCAAAGCTCAAAACGCCGATGCAAACTTGGGTCTGTTTGGGCAGGAATACAACCCTGAAGCCTATGCCATCTGCTGTTCTGACCTGCTGATTAAAGACGAGCCGATCAATAACCTGATTTACGGCGATACGCTGGGGGTGAAAGATGCCAAGAGCAAGAGCAATAACTTCTTGCCCTATGACGGTCACCCAGAGAAGCAGTTTCACTACATGCTGGCTAATCCGCCGTTTGGGGTGGAGTGGAAGCCAGAAGAGGATTTTGTCAAGGAGGAGCACAAGGAGCAGGGGTTTAGTGGTCGCTTTGGGGCGGGACTGCCGCGTATCAACGATGGGTCGCTGTTGTTTTTGCAGCACATGATCTCGAAGATGCGTCCGTCTCCAGAGCATGGCGGGGAAGGTTCTAAGATTGCGATCGTGTTCAACGGTTCACCGCTATTCACGGGCGATGCGGGCAGTGGGGAGAGCAACATCCGACGATGGATTATCGAAAATGACTGGCTGGTTGCGGTAGTGGCTCTGCCCGACCAAATGTTTTACAACACGGGCATCTACACCTATATCTGGCTGGTGAGCAACAAAAAGCCGAAACACCGCAAGGGCAAGGTGCAGCTCATCGACGGCACACGCCATTTCCAGAAGATGAAAAAGAGCCTGGGAAATAAGCGCAACGAGTTATCGAAAGAGCACATTGCAGCGCTGGTGGGGCTTTACGGGGACTACGAGCACGATGCCACCCGCGAGGTCATGGTGGATGGGAAGCTCGAACAGCGGGTCTGCTCTAAGATTTTTGACAACCGGGAGTTTGGCTTTCTCAAAATCACCGTTGATCGCCCGTTACGCCTGAACTTTCAAGCCAGCCCGGAACGGATTGAACGACTCTGGGAACAGTCGGCGTTTGTCAATTTAGCGACAAGCAAGAAGCGTAAGGATGACAAGGCGATCCAGATGGAACTGGAGGTGGGTAAACAAGAACAGGAGTCGATCGTTGCAGTGCTGAAAAACCTGGATGGTGAGACGCTGTATCAGTCGCGTCCCAAGTTTTTGAAGGTGCTGGATGCAGCGTTGAAGGCGGCAGGTATCAAACTGAGTGCACCTGTGAAGAAAGCAGTGCTGGCAGCGCTGAGCGATCGCGACCCGACTGCCGATATCTGCCAGGATAGCAATGGCAACCCAGAACCAGACCCGGAGCTGCGCGATACCGAGATTGTGCCGTTGCCGCAGGATATTTCGCTGCCGCTGCCCATCGGCTATGACGACAAACAAACGGGACTGGACGCGCTGCTAAAGCTAGTGCGGCAGCACTGTGAAGACTACCTGAAAGCCGAAGTGTTGCCCCATGTGCCCAATGCCTGGGTTGACTACAGTAAAACTAAAGTGGGTTACGAGATTCCGCTGAACCGCCATTTCTATGTCTATCAACCGCCACGACCATTAGAGGAAATTGAGGACGACATTAAGCAGCTAGAAGCGGATATCGTGAAAATGCTGGGAGTGATTGTGTGATGGGTGGCTATTTGTCTTATACGGAATACAAAGAGTCTGGGATTGAGTGGTTAGGCGAAATTCCAAAGCATTGGGAGGTTTGGAAAGCTACGCACGGTTTTAAGAGAATCGGCAGCGGGACAACGCCAAAAAGCGATAATCCCCTTTATTACGATGGCGAGACTCCATGGGTCACAACATCTGAGCTTCGAGAAACGGTCATCACTGACACATCTCAAAAGATCACTAGAGAAGCATTGGAAGAGTATTCAGCATTGAAGTTATACCAAAAAGGAAGCCTTGCTATAGCAATGTATGGTGCCACGATAGGTCGGCTTGGTATTCTTGGTATTGATGCTGCTGTTAACCAAGCTTGCTGTGTTTTTGCAGAACCATCAATATTTGACACTAAGTTTTTTTATTACTGGCTATGGATGCGCCGCCCAATTCTTATCTCCTTGTCAACTGGTGGCGGTCAACCGAATTTAAGTCAAGATGACCTCAAACAATTGAGAATACCGATTCCTCCTCTTGAAGAACAACGATCGATAGCCCATTTTCTCGACTACAAAACCGCTCAGATTGACGCACTGATTACCAAAAAAGAAACCCTGCTCAAAAAGCTTACTGAAAAACGTACTGCTCTGATTAGTCAGGCTGTTACGAAGGGGTGCGATCTTACCGTTCCCATGAAAGATTCTGGTATTGATTGGCTAGGCGAAATCCCTGCACACTGGAAAATCAAGAGACTTAAGTTTGTCGTTGACGAAATTATTGATACTCCTCACAAGACGGCACCCTACGATGATAATGGGGAGTTTCTAGTAGTCAGAACTACTAATGTTAAAAATGGAAGGTTATTACTTGATGGCGCAAAGTTCACAGATGAAAAAACATATAGAGAATGGACATCAAGAGCTATTCCAGCACCAGGAGACATTCTTTTTACAAGAGAAGCACCTGCGGGAGAAGCTTGTTTAGTGCCTATAGCTCCAAAATCATGTTTGGGGCAAAGGATGGTTCTTTTCAAGTTTAATCACAAGAAATATGATGGATATTTCCTTCTTCAATCTATTTACTCAGGTATAGCTGATGAGTTTATAAAAAGCCTTTCTCTTGGAAGTACAGTTTCGCATTTTAATATGTCAGATATAGGTTCTATTCCTTTAATTGTTCCTCCTTATGAAGAACAAAAGAGAATTAGTTTTTTGCTATCGGAGCAACTCAGTTTTTACGACGATCAAATTGAGAAAGTTGAACTAGGAATAAAGCATTTAAAAGAATATCGTACGGCACTCATCACCAACGCTGTCATAGGCAAAATCGACGTACGTGATGTGATCCTTGAACTGGAATCACTAGAGGCTGCTTGATGACTACAGAACATATTATCCAGTTGTTTCATAACGGCACCCATCAGGGAAACGATTAAAGCTAACCTTACTCAACAGTCATGATCATGGAACAAATCGCTAAACTACACATCGAAAAACTACCTGAAGGGGTTTACCTGGCAACTTCCGACGATATTCCGGGTCTAGTAGCTCAGGGGCGCACCGTCGCCGAAACCATCGAGATTGCGCGTGATGTTGCCAAAAAACTCATCGAAGCTCAAACCGATCGTCAAAGTACAGTCAGTCTAACCACCATCGAAGATTCATTCGATTACCCACTCATTTTGGGGGTTTAATGGGACGGCTAGCAGGCTTCAAATATCGGGAAATCGTCAAGCGGCTCAAGCGACTAGGCTTTGAGTTTGATCGCCAAGCTGCCGGCAGCCATGAAATCTGGTACAACCCATCTACCAACCGCTACACCACGATTCCTAACCACCCTGGTGAGATGCCAGAAGGAACACTTAGGGCAATTCTAAAACAAACAGGTCTCACCCCAGAAGAATTCCTTCAGGCTTGATAGCAACACCATGCACAAAGAACTTAACTTTGAAGACGCGATCGAAGACGTTCTACTAACCGAGGGCGGCTACACCAAAGGCAACCCCGATGAGTACGACCGCGATCGCGCCCTTTTCCCAAAAGATATCATCGCCTTCGTGCAAAAGACCCAGCCCAAATTCTGGGACCGCTTCACCCAGATGAACCAGGACAAAGCCGAAGAAATTTTGCTCGATAGTCTGGTAAAAGAACTCCAGAGTAAAGGCATGCTCACCGTTCTGCGGAGTGGTTTCAAGTGCTTTGGCAAAACCGTGCGCCTTGCCTATTTTGCTCCTAACACCGGCATGGACCCCGATGCCTTCACGCGCTACAACAAAAATGAACTCACCCTCATCCGCCAAGTCGAGACCGCCAGCGGTGCCATTCCCGACATCATTCTCGCCGTCAATGGGCTACCCATCATTTCCCTGGAACTCAAAAACCCCATGACTGGGCAGACGATCGAGAACGCCAAACATCAATACCGCTACGAGCGCGACCCCAAAGAACTGCTGTTTACCTTCAAGCAACGCTGCCTAGTCTTCTTTGGCGTAGATACCGAAGAAGTCACCATGACCACCCAGCTAGATGGCAAAGACACCTTCTTTCTTCCCTTCAATCGCGGGCATCACTATGGCAAAGGCAACCCACCCGTTGAAGGCGACTACCGCACCGCCTATCTGTGGCGCAAAGTTCTCACCAAAAAAAGTCTACTGGATATCCTGGCTCGCTTTCTCCACCTACAAATTGACGAGAAGACAATTGCCACCGAAAAAGGATTAAAGCACCTCCGCAAAGAGGCACTGATTTTCCCTCGTTACCACCAGCTAGACGTCGTCCGCAAACTCGTCGACCATGCCCAATCTAATGGCTCCGGGCACAACTACCTGGTTCAACACTCAGCAGGGTCGGGCAAATCTAACTCGATTGCCTGGTTAGCCCATCATCTCTCCAGCCTGCACGATGCTGATGACAATAAGGTGTTCCACTCCGTTATCGTTATCACCGATCGCCTCATCCTTGACCAGCAGCTTCAGAACACCATTTACCAGTTCGAGCATAAACAGGGTGTTGTGCAAAAGATTGACGAAAATACTCAGCAACTGGTCAAAGCTCTATCAGATGGCGTGCCCATCATTATTTCTACAATTCAGAAGTTTCCCTTCATTACCCAAGCAATTCAGACCTTAGAGAAAAAAGGAGAAACGATCGCCATCTCGACTGAGGGCAAACGTTTCGCTGTAATTGTGGATGAAGCGCACAGTTCCCAAGGGGGCGAAACAGCGATGGAACTCCGCAAGGTTCTCAATAAAGAGGGAATTGAAGCCGCGATCGCTGAGCAACTGCTCGATATAGAAGAAGAGGACTTAAGCGATGAAGCCAAACAAGCCATGTTGCGGGAACAGCTAAAGCGCACCAAGCAACCCAACCTCAGCTTTTTCGCCTTTACTGCCACTCCTAAATATAAAACCAAGGTCGTTTTTGACGAACCCGGCGAAGATGGTCAGTCTCCCTTCCATCTCTACAGTATGCGGCAGGCGATCGAAGAAGAATTCATCATGGATGTGCTGGAGAACTACACCTACTACAAACGTTACTATCACCTCATCCAAACGGTTGGAGATGACTCAGCAGTTCCACGTCGTAAGGCTGCCCGTGCCCTAGCCCGTTTTATCGATCTGCACGATTACAACATCCTACAAAAAGTGGAGGTCATCATTGAACACTTTCGTAGCCACACCATTCATAAAATTGGTGGTCGCGCTAAAGCAATGGTCGTTACCAATTCACGAGAACATGCAGTGCGCTACAAACTAGCCTTTGATAAATACCTCAAAGAAAAAGGCTACACCGGTATCAAATCTCTGGTCGCTTTCTCCGGTGAAGTGTACTTGAAAGAACTGCCAGACGAGAAGTTTACCGAAGTCAGCCTGAACGATGGCATCAAGGAGAAAGAACTACCCAGCAAGTTCGACACCGAAGAATACCAGGTGTTGCTAGTTGCAGAGAAATACCAGACCGGATTTGACCAACCTCTACTGCATACCATGTATGTAGACAAACGATTGGCAGGAGTTCAAGCGGTACAGACCCTTTCCCGACTTAACCGCACCACTCCCGGTAAGTCAGATACCTTTGTCCTCGACTTCATTAACGAACCTCAAGATATCTACACTGCCTTCAAGCCCTACTACGAAACCACTCCCATTGGTGCAGAATCAGATCCGCAGCAGCTTAACAACTTAGCTTACAGGCTCAATGCATGGTCGATCCTCGACACCAACGATGTGAACGAATGGTGCGAAATCTGGTTCCGTAACCGCATGAATCCTACCGGCGGAGAGCACAAGAAGCTCAATAGCATCCTCGATCGAGTAGTTGAGAGATATAACGCTGTAGAAGCTGAAGAACAAGCATTATTTAAAAGCCAGCTCGCCAGCTTCCGTAATTTGTATTTGTTCCTCTCACAAGTCATTCCGTATCAGGACTCTGAGCTAGAAAAGCTTTACACCTTTGGTCGTTACCTATTAACCAAATTGCCTCGGACTCAAGATGGTCCGGCGATAAAAATTGACGATGAAGTGCAGCTCAAGTATTATCGTTTGGAAAAAATCAGCGAAGGGGCGATCGATTTGAAGGCAGGTGAAGCCGTAGCCCTTTATGGACCGAGAGAAGTTGGTACTGGTCAGGCAGATGATGAAGTGCAGCTTTCTACACTGGTTGAAAAACTCAATGACCGCTTTGGTACTGAATTTACCCTGGCAGACCAACTCTTCTTCGATCAGGTGCGTGAAACAGCCGTTGCCAACGAGCAATTACGCCAATCTGCCAAAGTCAATACAGAAGAGAATTTCGAGCCGGTCTTCAATAAACAACTCGAAACCCTCTTCATTGAACGCCTAGAAAACAATGAAGAGATTTTTGTACGCTTGATGAATGATGATAGCTTTCGAGAGATGGCAGCTCAGTACTTGATGCGAACGGTGTATCAGCAGATTAATCAGGATGGAAGTTAAACCTTAAATCTCTATGGCTTGGTTTTAACACAATACTTCTCGGTTAAGGGTGAAACTGATAGATTACAGGATGTACCATCCCTTCGAGGCGCTGCATGATGCAACTGCGAGAATTCACCCTGATTTCCCCCACGATTGAAGCAGGACAAGTGTTCAAAGCGATTGAAAATGCCATTCCCATCGAGTTAATCCACCAGATGATCGCTAAGAGTAATTGCCAAAGTCAACGACAGCGGAAACTACCTGCTCACTTGGTGGTGTGCTTAGTAATTGCCTTCAGCTTTTGGTCGAGTGCGGCGATGCGAGATGTGCTTAAGAACTTGGTGGATGGGTTAAGCGTGCAGTGGACACGCTTATCGCAGTACTGGAAAGTGCCCAACAGTGCCTCGATCAGTGAGGCACGAGCCAGATTAGGATGCCAGGTGATGCGGCAGTTATTTGTGCAAGTGGCGCGACCGTTAGCCACTCCAGAAACGCCTGGAGCATTTCTGGGTGGGTTGCGATTGATGGCAGTCGATGGCACATTGCTCGATGTCCCAGATACGCCCAGCAATGCTCGTGTGTTTGGTTATCCTGGCAGTCGCTTTGGCAATCATGCCGCATTTCCTAAAGTGCGATTGGTGTTGCTGATTGAGGCAGGAACGCATCTGATCACCGATGCGCTCATCTGTCCCTACCGCATGGGAGAACGACGACGGGCACTGAAGCTGTTGCGCTGCATTGGTGCAGGTATGTTACTGATGTGGGACCGAGGACTGCATTCGTTTCGGATGGTGCAAACAACCCTGATTCAAGGTGGGCATTACCTTGGACGAGTGCCCGCCAACGTCAAATTTGAGGTCGAGCAAGTCCTGGGTGATGATTCCTATCTGAGTTGGATTTATCCAGATCGCAAATCCAAGAAAAAGGGAGCCACTCGAATTCAAGTGCGAGTCATTGAGTACACCATCGAGGCAACCGGACAATCAGAGCAACCCCTCAGTTACCGATTGGTTACCAGTTTGCTTGACGCTCAAGCGTTTCCAGCTCTGTTGTTAGCTCAGCAATATCATCAGCGCTGGGAGATTGAAACCACCCTTGATGAAGTAAAAACCCACTTACTGGGACGTAAAGTACCCATTCGTTCGCTTAAACCCCGTGAGGTGGTGCAAGAGATTTATGGGGTATTGCTGGGACATTGGGCAGTCCGTTCACTCATGGTGCAAGCGGCACAACTAGAAGGGATTTCACCCTTGCGGTTGAGTTTTACTGGAACCTTGCAGGTGCTCCGTCGGGCTGTGGCTAAATTTCAAAGTGCAGCGACCGATGAGCTTCCCCTTTTTGGAGTTGGTTGATGCGCGAAATTCTCGACGCTCAACTGCCACCCCGTCAAGGCAGAGTGAATCCCAGAGTCGTCAAAAAGCCCAGGTCAAAATTTCCTAGCAAGAAGAAACATCATCTCCATCAGGGCACTCAGCGACCGCAACTGCTTTTTGCTATTTCTGACTCCGCTTAAGCCTTATCCGAGAAGTATTGGGTTTTAACATATGAAAAACAGTGGTCATTAGTGATGGCTTGCGATGAACCGTTCCATCTGCCATTCCTGTAGCTTTTGAACCGTAAACGAGATTGAGCCAATACCAATATAAGGGTAAAGAAGTATAGCTGTTGCCACCTAGGTTAGGACGGAGAAGCAAGAGTAAAAATTCTAAACGAAGGCATCATCCCTCTACCTTTGTCCTAAAGGAAATGGCGACAACTATACAAAATGGGCTGAAAATCCTTGCCTAAATGAATTTCAAAAAACTGTTTGCTTGCAAAGTAATTTTCATGTTCTTGAAAGTTTGTCTGACTTGTTCTTCAAAATATTCTGAGACCAATTTTCCTGTGATGTCAGAAGCCCATTGCTCCAGTAGTGTGAACTGAGTGCTTCTTGAGATCGGTTGCATTTTCAGTAAGACTAGAGGGAGCATAACAGCAAAATAGAGCGGTAGCAGATACCCTAGAACTCCACATAAGTAGCTTTCGTCTGATCGCTGCCATGCAGTGTTAGTTTGCTGACTGCACAAACATTAACTTATGTAGGTGACAATACCATTACTCTTCTGTCGATAGTTAAAAATCCTCTTCGTCTACATCATCTAGCTCTTCATCTAAATCATCTAGCTCTTCGTCTATGAACCTAAGTTCTCCAGTACCAGTTTCAAAGTCATAAATATCTGAAATATCATCTTGAAAGACTGGTTTGAGTAAGCCAATAGTGATGCATTCACACCAAATTAGGCTTCTCTTCAGAGAATTGCAAAAGTCTCCTGATTTTACTTCTTTATAGTAAACATAGATGTTGTCATAAACACTGCTGCGATCATAGGAGGCGTAAGGAAAATTTTCAAGACGGTTAATAATCCACTTTAACTTGTGATGGTTTACATTAAATGCTCTTCGCCCAATATTTTTAGTTTGACCTACGTAGAGAAAATCATCAGTCCCCTCGTGAATATATATGTAAACTCCTGCTTTATTGGGAGGTGGATCGAACTCTCGGCTCCATAGGTAATCGCCTTCCCAATTAAATATTTCTAGCAATCCGCGATCTATCTTGCCACCATATTCAGATAGCCATTTTATTTTTCCATCGGTAAACCATTTAATAGGCGATAGCGGCATGAGCAGGTTTTCTTTTTTGCTAAGAGCAGTAGTTCTCAATAAAGAGTATTCCCGTTCTGAGCCTTTCTAGTAGCTCTATGAATAGCCAAATTTAACTCTAAACAAGCTGGCTTGTGGTGCTATCTCCTACCAACAGACTCAGCCATATAACGCTTCACTTGATTGGCTGCAAGCAATCTCCGCGATGCACTAGAATCTTTCGGCAGTTTGCTCCAAGCGAATTGTTATGCTGCAAAAAACACGACAAGCTTTGACGATCACCTTTTATCTGTTTTTAGCAATAATTGCTTTTATATCCATATCCTTTAAGCTTAATTGCTTTAGCAGGCGACCTTTAGCAAAACTCTTAATTTTATCTGTTTTGTTACTCATGCTTATAATTTTATTCCGCGCTTTTTCAATAGTCTTTTAATGGACTTGTCTTTGATTGCAAAATCATATAGTTCTCCATTGTATTCATTTATGTCGTCTGCGAATCTACTTGCGTCTTCAAAATAGTTTTGCATTGCATTTTGACCTGGAATGAGATTGTTGAAATACAGTCTCGAAATCCCTAGAACATTATTCAAGAGTTGTTGAAAATCAATTTCTAGTTCAGGGAAATCATGTTTAATATTATTGTAGGAATGTTCAACCATATTATGTATCCTCACTAGCGGATGAGGGTGTGAGAATCGCTTTGTATAAAAATCTTGCTTATTAATAGTATAATCTTGGGTTATTTGATCTATCACTCCGAAATAAAATAGATTTTTTGTAATGACTATGCTTGCCAAGGCGATGTAAAACATACACTTAAGTTTTTCATTGTCTCTGTTCTTTAGGTTCCTATAGATTCTAAATGTGTACTTAATTACCTCAAAAGATGCCATTCTATCTGCATCAAATTCCCACGCATGTTTCTTCATGTCAAAGCTATTTTTATCTAGATTTTCAGCATATAAAAAGTCCTTGAATATATCAAAGCTATTAAACTGTAAAATGTGTCGAAATTCATGGCTAAAGGTATATTTAACTGAGCAATTCAACACGAATTCACTAAATTTAAAGTATTGGTCTTCATGGAGATCACAATAAGCCTCTGAAATAGACTTTTCGTTAATAAAGGCAATAAATAGGCTGTTTGAAAAGAATTTATCATCAAACTTGTCTTTTATTAAGACAGGGTATCCATTAGTAATTGCTATAATATTATGATTTTCAATTTTTGCTGCAAAAGCATTGCAACTGTTGTTGTTGCTTATGTAGAAAACGCAATTATCTAGATGAAATGCGTCAGCATATGATTGGCATAATTCTTGAAACTTTTTTTCAAAATGTTGATAAATATTTATCAACTCTGTATCTAGTCCTTGATAATCAAATACATTTTTAATTATTCCTTTCTTAGTAAGAATTTCTTTGGTGTCGTTCATGTGTTTCTGTATTTCATTTTGCAACATAACGATCTAGGTCAGTGGTTGCGCCAAGCAGCCGCAACCGCTGCCGACGGTACTAACAAAATAGGCTTTGTATATCAGATTCATATTTTGAATAATCTTTCCAACCTAATTCTTGGATAACATCATGAGCTAAATTTTTACCTGAATTCAGAGCTAAAGAAAACTGACTGCCACACGAAGCCTCCAATTTAGCAAAGCAAGTAGTTACAGCCGAGCTGAAATTTCCTTCCTCATAATGCACTGATTGATTTCGAGCCTGCCAAATCACATTTTTAAGTTTTTCTGCGTCTGTTCCTGTCCCTATAATTCTTCCATCAGGACATTTGCTTAGATTACTATGTACAGTAGATATTCCTTGTTTGGCAATTTGAAGAATAGCAACACATAAAGCATCAATAGAAACACTTTTTGCATCAATTGAGCTTTGCAACGCCATAATTTGCTTTTGCAAATCAGCTAACTCTTCACGAGTCTTGTGCCAAGTTATAGCCATAGCTTGCTCTTGTAAAGGAACTACATCATCGTTAAGTGGTGCATCTAGAAGCCACTGTTTAAGATCTTTTTCTTTGCTACTCAGCCCCTCATAATGGCTTTGAAGTTGAGTAAGCTGTCTCTCCTCAGTAGTAATTAGATCAATTAGTCCACGAACTGCGTATTCTGTATCATCTACATACTGATGCATTTTAGAGTAAGGCTCCTAGAACTTCACTAATAATTTTTATTAGCTGGAATTTAGAACGCTAGATGTGTTTGAGAGCATGTTCTCAAACACATTGATTTACGACAAAAGGATTAGGTAGATCCTCTCCATGTAGAAGTTAGAGCCAGCTAACTATCTATCAGGCTGATGTTTCTGTCTAAGATCCCAAATTAGTGCAGTTAGGCGGAATATGGTCAGCCTAAGATCCCAAAATTAATTGGTGATTAGGCAGAAAGTTGTCGGTCTAACATTCTAAATCGAGGTATTAGACGGAATGTTTCTGCCTAATACTCTAGCGCGAGCAAGTGATCATCTCTCAAGGTAGCGGCTGCAAGTCATCTGATCGCCTGCGTAAACCGCAGAGGTTCTGGTGTAAAGAAATCGGCTCAATCTCTCCATTGAATTTTCAGTGATTTTATGTTGAACTTAATCGCACCCTGGAAAGGAATGAGAAAATGCGGGTTTGAGAGGTATTGTCGTACAGCCGTTAGTCCGACTTTAAGCCAGAGGTTGCCACGTGATTGGATTATGTTCGGGTTGAATGAACTGGGGAAAGTGATATCGGCAACTGCACCCGCAAATTTGAAGCAATGAACCTAGAACCCAGTCAGATGCTGACATGAGGACAGGGGTCTCACCCTAGAGTGAGACCCCTGTCCTCATGTCAGCATCTTTAGCACTCTAAGAGCGTGATTTTGGGCGCAATGAACGAGCTTAGAACTCCAGTCCAACCCCCGCTTGCAGGCTAAGCGCACCCGCATCGCTACCTCGAAACGCATTGATGCCATACTTGGCATCGCTGTACACCACGATGCCCTTCGCTACTTCGGATTCCACTCCCGCCGTCAGCACCGCCGCGTCTTTGTTGCCGATCGGAGAGGTCACCCCACCATTTTGCACAAACGAGTAGCCTGCTCCGGCATACAAGTTGGATTTGTCGTTCAACCGCACATCGTACGTTAGGGTCGGAATAATCGCACTATTCTTACCCGTAAACAAGACAGAACCCCGTGCAGACACAGGAGTATTGGGAATGGCAAAGCGCCCTTGAACATTCCCACCAAAGGAAGTGCCATCATTGCCTTGTCCACCGCTGAGGACACCACCAGAAATGCCAGCGCCCACATAACTGCGATCGTAACGAGGAGCAGGTTGAGCCGAGGCAGCATCAACCCCAACGAACAGCGGAGAAACGACTAAAGCAGCAAGACCCGAAAGCATCGCAACAG
>NZ_JCACKG010000023.1:0-2139 GCF_059505265.1 Myxacorys chilensis
CACCCTTGTGTCCCAACCCGCCGCGCCCCTCGCGCGTTCCAGCGGGCACGCTCAATCTTTGACAGCACTACCTGTCGTGCCTCTGACGCTGAGAAGGCAGCCTGTCTCACCCGCCTCGTCGATGACGCGCATCCGCCACTCGGGCTGATCCCAGAACCCGCCGTCCGCGTCCCTCAGCATCTCGCCGGCGGCTATCACCGCCGCACTGCGGGCCTGCTCCGGGCCGGGCAGGCGGGCGCCCTCCTCGTCCGGACGGGAGCCGTCGCCCTCGACATGAAAGAAATGCCGGGGCACAGACGCTCCTCTCCGCTTCACAACGGCCCGGGAACATGGGGATTCCTGAACCGCCCCGTCATCGCGCGATGCCCGAGCAGCAGAAAGCTGAACGTTCCCATCATACGTTAGGGACGGCAGGGGGTGGTTGCTCCACGTGTCCCACATCATCAGCTCTGATCTGGCCTTCTGGCGACTAGGAGACCCGCCTGTGCTCCCGCCCCGTTTGCGTGGAGACGCCGCATGCTCCTACCCCATCCCCTCCTGTCGAAGTTCGAGCGCGCGCTCGTGCTCACCGAGGCCGAGCGCTACGCCATCATCCTTCTTCCGGTCCAGCTCGAGACGGTCCGGGCGAACCAGGCCATCCTGCGCGAGGGCGCCCGACCCACGCGGTCCTGCCTGCTGGTGGAAGGGCTGGCCTGCAACCCGAAGGTCACCTGCGGCGGCAAGCGTCAGATCCTGGCCTTCCACATCCCTGAGGACATGCCCAACCTCACCAGCCTGCACCTGGAGGTGCGCGACAGCGGCACCTGGGCGATGACCAACTGCGCCCCGGCCTTCGTGGACCATCGCGACCTCGACCAGCTCTGCGAAGAGCAACCCCGGCTAGCCAAGTTCCTGTGGCGCTCGACGCTGGTCGATGCCTCCGTCCATCGTGAGTGGACCGTCAATGTGGGCCTGCGCTGCCATCGACGAAGCTACCCCGTTCGGCCTCGCTGCGACTTTGGCCATGCCCGAGGCGGCCGAGATCTATCAGCAGGTGCGGCACGTCGGTCTTAGGTTCGGAGTTCGTGCGCATGCGTGAAGCTTCGAGGCAGTTCTTCAGAGCCGCGGGAGCCCCACTCTCCATTTCGCGCCACCTCGGCCGACAGCAGCAAGCCACCGCCCTGACGGCAATCTCGGGCCGCCGTGTGCTACCTAGACCGGTGGGCCCTTCGAAGCCCATGCCGGCGACGAGGGCCTCAGACTGGCGGCGTGACCGAGACAGGATCAAGCGTAACAATGCCGCTATACTGTCCGGACAACCGGGACCACTTCTGGGTAGCTGGCCCCCTGCCCAGCTCTAAGCGCATCACTCTGACACCACCGCGTCGAGTGTTTGGTTCGTCAGCCCATAAATACCTCTTGGCGGGGCCAGGTCAGGCAAGGAGGCGCGCGGTCCAGGTACGGTAAGCCTTCAGCGCCTGCAGCGTCTCGTGACGGTCGACAGCGGGCTCGAACCGGCGCGACAAGACGCAGTTGTGATCCGCGATCTCGGCCAAAGGCGCGCCGTCGAGCGCGGCCCGGCCGATCAGGGCCGCCCCGGCTGCCGAGGTGTCGCGCTCCGCCACGAGATCCAAGGGCCGGCCCAGGGCGTCGGCAAGGATGGCGCACCAGAGGGAGGACTGGGCCCCGCCCTCGGCCACGCGGACCTCCTCGACCTCGGTTCCGGCGGCCGTCAGAGCCTGGACGCATTCGACGGCGTTGAAGGCGACCCCTTCCATGACGCTGCGGACCAGTTCGCCCGTGCCGTGCGAGGAGGAAAGGCCGAAGAACGCCCCCCGCGCGTCGGGACGGCGGTGTGGCGTGGCCGCGCCTTCGAGGAAGGGCAGGAAGCTCACGCCTCCCGACCCGGGCCGGACGGCGGCGGCGAGTTGCTCCAGCTGCTCGAAGGACGGCGGTTCGCCCCCGGCGGCGAGCGCGCGCCGCAGCCAGGCCAGGCTCAGCCCCCCGCTCATGATGAGACCGAGGAGGAGCATCGCGCCCGGAACGGCGTGCGGCAGTCGCCAGATCCCCTGCCCTGCCGTGCCTCCATGCCCGGTCCTCTGCCCGACGACATGGCCGGCGGTGCCCATCGTGATCGCCACCCGTCCGGTCCGGACGATC
>NZ_JCACKG010000024.1:0-2118 GCF_059505265.1 Myxacorys chilensis
GTGGTTCCTCTTTAGGTCTGAACTTCTCGAACACGAGAAGCAGGTCCGAACCGTAGGGGTTCTGCAGCCCAGTGTTGAAGGTGGTCCAGTCTCCGTCGTTCGATACGACAAAGTATCGGCCTTTTTCGTCCACCGCTAAGTCGTTCTCAAGCTCCAGCAGCCGTTTGAAGGTATAGTTCAGATAGTTCTTCAGCTTTGGAACCGGCTGCTTGGCATACTTATCGATGAAGCGTTGCTGCTGAAAATGCCAAGCGTCGATACCGTCTATCGTTGCTCTTGCGACTATCCGGAAGGGCTCTGCGTAATCACCCTTGATCGGATAGATATGCGCAAATGCGGTTTCGCTGGGCTGGTTGGCGTGCGCTCTGAAAAGCGACTCGTATGGTTTCATGGTCATCAGCTTCATCTCTATGTTTTGGGTACTCATCATTTCTGGTGGGCTAGGAAACGTCTTTTGCTGTTCGACGTCTTGCCTGCAATCAGGCGGGCGCTGGTGATCTTTATTTCTGTTTTGCTTCTCAGTATGTCTACTTGTTTGCTGGAGCCGCATTGTTCGGCCGTGGAGTCTTGCAGTACAGCGTTGACCTCCGGCGAGTCAACATTGGTCGTTGCGTAGGACCGGTATGACCTAATGGTCTCGCCTCGCCGTGTCAGTGTGTCGGGCTTCGGCGACCTTGCATGTCCGCCTTTTTGCGCTCCTGCCGGGCATCGTGGCGCACCCGCTAGCGCCTTGCCCTCCGCGTGGGCGGCCAACCCGCGCCAAAGCCTCCCAGGCCATCCGGCCGGCAGCCTATACCGCCGCAGTGGCGTTCGACACCGCTGCCCACGGCTCAGGGCTCAAGATGCCGCTTACCATCCTGCAGAACGCGCACCGTTCGCCCTACGGGCCCCGCTCCTACCGGCGCCCGCACTTCCTCTCTGTTGCTCTCTCTCTCAGCGACCCGGAGTCGGTTGCAGCCGGCGAGCAAAATATGCAGCGGGTGTCGACCCAGCTTGAGGTTGCTCTCTAAACCAAGAATGCCATCTTGGAAGTGCCACCATGGCGAGCGGACGCCTCAACGGACGAAGCAGCAAGAACCCCCAGAAGCAAACTCGCTATGGCAACACGCAGAAGCATCGTTGCACCTTCTCATGGGCTGAGGTTGGGCTAGTCTGCAACTTCCAAAGACGCCTTAGGCCAAAGATCAGGACACAGTGCAAACAACAGTACGCTGCATCTCTCGTCAAGTTTCAAATGAAGGGTTTGCGATCCTCCAGAACTGGCCCCTGGAAATTTCAACTGATCAGCTCTCTCGGCTGCTAGGCAGACCGGTCGCGCTCGGCGCCGGCGGAGCGGTACATCGTCTACTTCCGAAATCCCAAGACGGTACCGCTCTTAACACTTACAGCGGTAATTACGGCCTGGGAGAGTTTCCTCTCCACACAGATATGGCTACATGGTACTTGCCGCCCAGATATGTTTTACTCCGCTGCGTATCCGGCGCGTCAGATGTCGCGACGACTCTGGTCGATCCCCGACCGATTATTGCAGCGATTGGCGCGGCAAACCTCCAGCGGGCCGTCATGAGGCCCCGGCGCAAGGTAGCAGGCCGTATAAGCCCGCTGAGCCTGCTTCAAGCAACAGAACAAGGCATACTGATCCGTTGGGATGAGCGCTTTCTCAGGCCCGCTTCGCAGACTGCTGAGGTCTGTTTCGCGCAGATGGCAGGGGCATTGCGGGCTGCTAGTTCCGCCGACTTTCCGCTTACAACCCCGGGCGATGCTCTTCTCATTGACAACTGGGCCATGCTGCACGGGAGAACGCCCGTCCCCTCCAGCGCTCTTTCTAGGGAAATTGAGAGGGTTTACTTAATGGAGCTATCGAATTGAGTGGAATTGAACCCGCAGCCACTCCGCATCCCTGGGACGCCGCATCGCTACTCAACAAAGCTAGGCGCTATATCGACCAGATGAAGGAGCATAGTCACGACGATTGGAGATTTGCTCTTTGGTCAAGCTTGTCACTTGAGATAATCGCGCGAGCCTCACTGGCGCACGTAAGCCCAACTCTGCTAGCGGATGCGAGCGACTGGGCGCAGTTGTATTTTTCGCTTGGCCGTATCCCTACCCAGAAGAAGT
>NZ_JCACKG010000025.1:0-26445 GCF_059505265.1 Myxacorys chilensis
TCCAAGCCTATCACCTTTCCCTTTTCCGCCGGTCTTATTTAATCCACGTTCCTAATCAAAGATTTCTAATCAAGGAGGGTAGAGGATGATCTCGGAAGCAGCCATTTTAGAGACTCTTAAGAAGCTGTCAAATGCTGCAAAGCTGGAGGTACTTCACTATGCTGAGTTTTTGGTAGCCAAAGAGTTAGAGAATAGCGTTGAAAATGCTGAAAAGAAGCGTCAAGCAGGTGCTTTGAAAGGAACGTTCGTTCTACCACTCCCTGATGATTTTGATGAACCTCTTGACGATTTTAAGGAGTATATGGAATGAGTCTGCTACTGCTAGACACTCATGCGTTTATTTGGTTCTCGGAAGGCGATGCCAATGTATCAATTGCACTAAGAGAGCAGATAGAATCGGCTAACCAAGTTTGTGTGAGCATTGCTAGTTTCTGGGAAATAGCTATCAAGCTCCACATCGGCAAACTTGCACTTCAGACTGACTTTGCAACGATCGAGGCTAAACTCGCTCCCGCAGGAATTACGTTGCTGCCGATCTTGTTCATCGATACTGTTCAAGTTCGTCATCTTCCGTTGCATCATCGAGATCCATTTGGTTGCTTCGCAGTTCCTGAAGGGTAATCGCCTTTTGATTGCTCAAGCCATTAACCGAGCAATGACTGTAGTCAGCCGAGATACTCACTTTGATGCTTATCCAGTTGAACGATCGTGGATATAGAAAAGCCCAAATTTTCTACTCTCATGGCTCGATTTTGCACAGAATTTTTGTAAACGAAGCAGCAAAAAGCCTGATGATTTGACTTCTGAGGGCGATGGTTGAGGCTCAGAGCTTGGCGGTTGGAGCAAATTGCTCGACGTTCCGGGTTCTGAGCTTCATTTTTGGAGCAAAAAGCCTGAAGTTTCGAGTTCGGAAGGCGGAGTTCCGGGTTCGGAAGGTGAAGTTCCAGGTTCGAAAGGCGGAGTTCCGGGTTCAGAAGGCGGAGTTCCGGGTTCAGAAGGCGGAGTTCCGGGTTCGGAAGGTGAAGTTCCGGGTTCTGAGGGCGAAGTTTTAGGTTCGGAAGGCGGAGTTTTAGGTTCGGAAGGCGAAATTTCGGGTAAAAAGGTCGAAGGTTTGCGTTCAACACTCAAAACGTTGAGATTAGAACGTAAGCAGTTGCCTAATACTCTCGGCATTCCGGGTTGAGAGCCTGTAGGTTGGAGATTGAGATGGAAACACGGAACGTCAAGTCTGTGTCTATCCGTCGATCGTGTTGTTTGCCCTTCCACTAAACTTCTTCTATGCCAGCTACGCCCGAAAGCCTCCAGAAATTTGTCCGTTACTGTCAGCAGCATCTCAAAGGTGATGAGAAGGGGGAGTCACAGAACTTTCTCGGTCACGCTTCACGTGTGCCAAAGGCAACGCTTCTTTCAGGCGTTTGGGCACGAAGGGGCGATCGAGGCAGGGGCAACGCTGGAGCAACGGGTGAAAAAGGGCAGCAAAAAAGGGAATACGGGCTTTGCAGATCTGGCTTGGAAGCCTCATTTATTGATTGAGATGAAGAAGCGGGGTGAAGATCTCAACAAGCACTCGATGACTTACTCGAAAAACTTCTGACGTTAAACTTAGAACTAGCAGACAAAGAAAAGCGAGGCGAGGCAGTAGTTGGACCCTGCGCTCCGACGCAATCAATATCAACGTCTTGAGAGGTAATCACCGTGACGACAACCATCAACCTACAAATCTCCTCAAAAGCCCTCATTCAAGCCGTGACCTCACTTGATCTTGAGTCCAAACAACACTTGCTCGATGTCATCGAACAGCAAGTCTTTGAAGCCGAAGAAGCACGCTACGTAGAGGACTCTGAAACGCAAGCTGAAATGGAAGCCGTCAAAATTGAGTACCAACAAGGCGAATTTATGACTGTTGATGACTTTATTCAGGCACAGTCAAGCTGAACTGGGGCAAGTAAGATGTCTTACTCAGTTGTTATTTCTAAGTCAGTTCAGAAGCAGATCAAGCAACTTCCAGCCTCGATCAAGCTAAAAGTGCAAGAGAAAATTGTATTGCTTCAATCAGACCCTCGCCCTTCTGGAGTTGTAGAGCTAAAGGGCTACGAAGGTCAGTACCGATTGAGAGTTTGTGACTATCGCATCAGATACGAAATCCTTGAAGCCTCGAAGATTCAGATTTTCAGTGCAAACATCGGAGTGATGTCTATAGAACTTAGTGAACCGACTGTGCAGCGATCGCTTGGATAATCAGCAAATTATCAGTTATCAGGAGGTTTATGAGTAGCCCAATCATCACAAAAGTCATTGAAGAAATGAATGATTTACCCGATGACTTACAACATCAGGTTTTGAACTTTGTTGTGACTCTGCGACAGCAACATCTACAACCCTCTGGTGATGCTTGGAATGTGCTGGAATCCCTCACTGGAACTGTTGAAGCTCCTACCGATTGGTCAGCCGAACATGATCATTACCTCTACGGCACACCTAAACGGCAGGAAACCGAATCATGACGGTCAGTATGAATCTAATAGCTGTTTAAGAAGCTGTTCAGGAAAGTGTGGCATGAATCTTAGCGTTAAAGAACAACTACTGAGAGAGATACAAAAAACACCTGACTCTACACTCAAAGAAGTTCTAAATTTTCTACTGTTTATCAAGACTAGAGAACTTCAACAAGAGCAACTAGAGATTAGCCTGTTAAGCGAACCAAGTTTGGTAGAAGAGTGGCTGACCCCTGAAGAGGACGAAGCATGGCAGCATTTGTAAAAGGCGATATTGTCGTTTGTAGTGCAATTCCTTCGGAGAGCTAAGCCAATACACTCCAAGCCTCGCCTTTCACCTTCCGATCTCGAAATTCCGCCCCTTTAACCCGAAACTCCGCCTTGCGAACCTGGAACTCCGCCCTTCAAGCTTGAAGCTTCGCCTTGCAATCCTCACCCTTCGCCTTCTGAACCTGGAACTTCGCCCTCAGAGTCTAAAACTCCGCCTTCCGAACCCGAAACGCCAAGATTAGAACCCGAAACGCCACCTTCCGAACTCGGAACTCCGTCTTCTGAATCCAAAATTCCGCCTTCCAAACCTAGACCTCCGACCTCCGAACTCGGAACTCTGAGATCAGAACCTGAAACATCGCCTTCCAAACCCGAAACTCCGAGATCAGAACCTGAAGCCCTGTCTTCGGAACCCGCCGCAAAGAAACGAACCCTCGCCCTTCACTGTTGCTAGAATTTATCCTTAATTTAGATCCATAACTTTCCTCAATTTACCGTTATCGACCGACTTGAGCGAATCGCTTAACTTAGAGGTGTCAACAACGAAAGCCGCATCAAACAAGGCTTTCCGAAGCTTCTCAAATAGGAGACACCTGAAATGAAACGTCAATTCTTAGCAATTTTGGCTTTGACCTCGATCGTCGCAGGCAGCACCGCCTTATCATTACCCGCACAAGCCGGGGCAACCTGCCGCGAAGCACCCGGCAAATTTTCTTACGATCGCAAAGACTTCAATTACTGGGAACATCCCTTCGCTTGCGATAACAATATCGGCAAGATGTCACAAGGTCAGGCAAATGCCTTCTGCAAAACGATGTTCGGTTTTTATGCGATTGGAAAGTTTGTAACTGCAAAAGGTGTTCCCCGGAATCCGCACATCTGGGGACATCTTAATAACCGTCTCTGCGTCTACAACACCAACAAGTGAGCTTGCAGCGATCGCACATCTGGCATCGATGGGCAGCGTCCGAATCAATGCCAGATGACCTCCAAATCAGTTCAATCCCGACTCAATCCCTTGGCAGAACGGCTCCTGACATCTAGATCAGGAGTTACGAATCAGATCGGCGACGCCGTACAAGCTAATTAATAACAGAACTGTAGCCGCTACCTGAGTCGGGCGAGGGCGAGGCTCTGAAACTCGGGCTTCTCTCACCAAAATCGAGGCACAAGCGCCAATGGTGTAAATCAACCCCAGCAATAGATAGGGCGATTCTGGAATCACAAGCCATACGGCAAACAGTACCATCGACAACGCCAGCATGATCGTCTCAATCAACTGAGGGGGATTGTATTGCCCCATACTCAACCCAAACCAGAAATTGCGCCACAGCCTCATCGGTCTCTCCGTCAACTTGCCTCTATTAAGGTTTATCAGGCTTGAGTACTCTTGTTCAAGTAGTCAAGGGCTTCTTCTGTCGAAAGTTGAGGAAAAGACTGATAAAACCGACTCACACTCAGAAATCGAGTGGGCGTTGCCAGCACGATCACGCGATCGCACCACTCCTTTAGCACATCCCTCATTGACTCAGGCACCACTGGAGCGCAAATCCAGATCTCACGAGGATTTTGCTCTCGCAGCGCTTTCGTCGCCACTGCGATCGTCATTCCCGTCGCAATCCCGTCATCAACCAGCAGCGCGATCGCGCCTTCTGCGCTCAAACCGGGACGCTGAGAAAATTGCGCTAACTGCTGTTGAGCTTTGATTTGTGCCCGTTCCACCACTTCCTGCCATTCATCTGGACCAATCGAGAGCCGAGTCGGGGTTCGGATGATGTGTCCATCGGCCGTCACGGCCCCGATCGCCAATTCCGGCTCACTCGGACGAGTAATTTTTTTCGCCACCAACACATCAAGCGGGCACCCAAGCGATCGCGCTACCGGCAGCGCGATCGGCAATCCCCCTCTTGGCAATGCATAGACAATGCTCCGGTGCGGCTCGGTCACGGTTTGCATTTCTTGTAAAACGGCTTGAGCCAGTTGCACCCCAGCCGCGTCGCGATCGCTAAATAAAATCGGATTTTGGGCACTTTGGAAGAGTTGCATAACACCTCCTCATTGAGAGCAGCTTTATCTTTAGCATAGGTGGATCAGCAACGGATGGGGTGCCGTTTGCAAATTAGGGGCGTTGGCCTAACATTGAACTAACGTTGGTGCTGTCTGACCAGATTCGAGATCGCCCACATCAATGCCTCTGACTCTACAGGCTTCGGGGCATGATGCTGAAATCCAGCCGCGATCGCTTGCTGCCGATCGTGGTCTCCCGCATAAGCTGTCAGAGCGATCGCCAAAACGTCTTTACCGTGAGGCATAGCGCGGATCTGTTGGATCAGCGCATAGCCATTCATATCGGGCATCCCAATATCACTGACCAACACATCAAACCTCGTTTGCCCAAAAACACGCAATGCTTCGGCGGCGGAAGACACAGCGGTAACGATTGCCCCTGCCTGCTCCAGAATGAAGACAACCAATTCGCGAGAATCTGCCTCGTCATCGACCACCAGCGCCCGAAGATTGGTCAGCAATGGGGCAGGAGTTATGAGGCGTGAGACAGGGCTATCATCCTGGATTGGGTCGTCTGTCTTCATCAGGGGCAACCGGACGGTCAAAGTTGCGCCCAGTTCTTCGCCAAGACTATCTGCCCCAACCGTGCCACCATGCAGTTCGACCAGATGACGCACGATCGCCAGCCCTAACCCCAATCCGCCAAACTTTCGAGTGGTCGTGCTATCTGCCTGACGAAAATAGTCAAACACATGGGGCAAAAAGTCAGGGTTAATGCCTTTGCCAGTATCGCTCACGGTGATTTGAGCATATTTGGCAATTGTCCCGTGTCCGTGATCGTCTTCCACTACTGAGGACAGCTTGATTTCAACTCGCCCTCCGGGTTGGGTGAACTTAATCGCGTTGGTCAGAAGGTTCCAAATGACCTGCTGGAGGCGACCCGCATCACCCGAAACTTGAATCTGGGAGCCGGGAGTTTGATCGGTAGTTTCTTCAAACTGAAGGTCAATCGATTTCGCGATCGCGGACAATCGCACCGTTTCAATCGCCGCTTGAATGGTTTCTGCAAGATCCACGGCAGTCGGCGTGAGATGCAGCTTGCCCTGTAAAATCCGGGAAATGTCTAACAAATCTTCAATGAGTTGCGCTTGCATTTTGGCATTGCGTTCGATCGTATCGAGCGCATGAGCCGTTTTCGTAGCATCCAACTTGCCGCCGCGCAGCAGCTTTGACCAGCCCAAGATCGGATTGAGCGGCGTTCGCAGTTCGTGAGACAGCACCGCGAGGAACTCATCTTTGACTCGGTTTGCCGCTTCAGCCTGACTGCGGGCACTTTGTTCTGCTTCATAAAGATGGGTACGCACGATCGCTTGGGCACACTGCTGCGCCAGCGACAGAATGAACGCTTGATCCTCTTCATTCAATTGTTGCGGCTCGCTGAACCCAAAAGACATGCCGCCGACTGCCCGACCTTCTACTATCAGGGGCACTGAGATCCACGCCCCAAGATTGTGCTGAGCATATTGCTTCGTCAAATGAGGATAGCGGACTGCGCGTGCGGCTGAAGGCTCCGCCCAAATCGGTTCTCCAGTCCGTACGGCTTGGGCTAAGGGAATGGGTGCATTGAGAGAAAACCGCTCAAATCCCTCAAACTGGTTGGCGGTGCCCCCAACGGCGCGAACCATTTCTAGTTCAGTGCCGCTTTCGTTTAGCAGAGCAATCATCGCAAAGTTCGCACCCAAGGCAGCAATGCCCTGATCCACAATGACTTCAGACACTTGTGCTGGCGTGAGTGACTCAGACAGGGCAGCCGTCACAGACTGAAGACGGGAGACTCGCTCGGCTGACTGCTCGGCGGCTTGTTGGGCTTGCTGAGCGTCTTGAAAAAGGCGAGCATTGTCGATCGCGATCGCGGCTCGGTGAGCAATATCTTCTGCCAGCGTCAAATCTGATCCGCTGTAGCAACGATCGGATTCAGCCGTCGCCAACGTAATGGCTCCTAAAATCTGTCCACGGGCTATTAGGGGGCACATAATGCAAGACTTCAATCCGAGTTCGCGCAGAAGACTCAAATGTTCTGCATCCTGAGCCAGTCGCTCTAATATTGCATCTGGAATCTCAGCCACGATTTCTGCTTGTCCGGTTCGTAGAACTTTGGATACTCCCTCTGCCTCAGCAAGCTGTTTAGGATAGCGCCGATACACTTCCCAGGCTAAATTCACCTTCTCTGCATCGCAGTGAGCCACAGCGACCCGATGAATGGATTGATTGTCCTGGAGCAGATCAACCGCGCACCAGTCGGCAAAGAACGGCACGACCAAATCGGCAACGCTTGCCAAAGTGCGTTCATACTCCAGCGAGGATGCCAGCGCCATCGTGACTTCCCCTAAAAATGACGATCGCCGCTGGTCGGCTTCGGCTTCTAGGCGGGCAGTTTGCTCTCGAATCAGTTGAGCACGTTCGGCTTCGGCTTGTTTGCGCTCTGTAATGTCTTTGTTGATGCCCACCAAAAAGAGCGGATTCCCAGCTTGGTCGTACACCGTCTTTGCAGTCGTTTCGATCGGCAGTGCCGAGCCATCTTTGCGCCGACAGGAAATTTCACCACTAAAGGCTCCAGTTTCCTCGATCGACCGAATAATCTCAGCTGTCCTGGTGAGTTGAATGTCTGGATGGTGGAAAAAATTAAGGGGTTTGCCGATCGCTTCTGCTGCCGAGTAGCCAAAAATCTGTTCGGCGTTGCCCAGCCAGCGTTGAATTTTGCCCTCCAAATCGGTCAACAAAATGGCATCCGGCATCTGCTGCAACGCCGCATCTGAAATTAGCAATTCTGCTTCAGCTTGTTTGCGCTCTGTAATATCGTGCATGACGACCACCGCGCCTTGAACATCTGCGTCTTCAGAGTTGCGCTTTGTGCGAATCGCTTGCCCACTGGCAAGCAGCGTCCGGGCGGTTCCGTGCTTGGGCGCAATCACCATTTCAGCGTTGTCAACCGATAGTCCTTGCAATGCCCGAAACAGCGGAATCTCGGCTTTAGACATCCGCGTCTTGCCATCTGGCAGGTAGAGGTCATAGTACTCTGCCCATTGCTCTGGCGGCAGCGGCTGCTCTGGCAATCCGTGAAATTTTCGGGCTGCCCGGTTAAATAAGGTCAGAACTCCCTCAGCATTACACGCTACGATGCCTGCCTGAACGTTATCCAACAGTGCCTGGAGTAATTCTTGTTCTTCCTGAAGGGCGGCTTGGGCTTGCTGCCGCTCAGCAATTTCTAGCTGAAGCAATTTGTTGGTGTTAGAAACCTCAGCGGTGCGTTGCTCAACTAGATGTTCTAACTGACTTTGCGCCTGTTGCCGTGCCACCTCGGTTTGCTGACGCTCTAACTCAGTTGCGATCCGCAGCGCAAAGATGGGAAGCAATGTCTCGGCAAGCTGGACGTTTTCAAGGGGCTGGCTGTGCATCACGCCTAGCAGCCCGAGGGGTGTGCCAATAGAGTCATAAAATGGAATGGCAATATAGCTTTCGACGTTCAGCGGTTCCAACAAGGGAGCATTGGGAAAGCGAGCTTGCACCCCCTTGGGATAGCAGCACATTTTTCGCTGCCGAATTACCTCTTGACAGGGAGTATCTTTCAGCAAGTAGGCAAAGTTATCAATGATCTGACCGCGATCGCAGGCAGCGATCGTTTGAATCGTTTCTAAATTTTCTTCCGCTAATAAGCCAATGTAGGCGTAGTCTACCCCTAAAACTTTTGTGAAATGTTGAACTAGGGCATAGAAAAATGCCTCGCCTGTAACGGCAGCGACTCCCTGAGTCATCTCTAACAGGGCAGCATCAATTTGGGATATTTTACGTGCGGTGAGCCGTAGCTCTAGTTCATCGACCACCATTGCTGCTAGATCTACCAGCGTTGCTTGTTGGTCAGTGGTGAGGGCAGGGCGCGGTTTTGTATCGAGTAAACAGAGCGTGCCTAAGATATAGCCATCCTGGGTGAGCAAAGGCGCACCTGCATAGAAGCGCAGTCCCGGTTCATTTAGCACGAATGGATTGCAGGTGAGGCGATCGTCTTGGCGGGTGTCCGGAATCACTAACACATCGTTAGACAACACAGCAAAGCTGCAAATAGTAGCATCCCGTTGGACTTCGCGAAGGTCAAAGCCATAGCACGACTTAAACCAAGCCCTCGATTCATCGATCAGAGACACCAAGGCAATCGGCATATCAAACAGACGCGCTGCCAATGCCGTAATGCGATCGAAGGCGGCTTCAGGCAGAGTATCGAGAATTTGATAGCGCCGCAGTGCCTTTAACCGCACCGCCTCGTCGGTGGGTAGCGGACTGGTCATTGGGGTTGGCTTTGGCAAGGCTTCAGTCATAGCGTTAAGGGAGCGGTTAAGTCAGAATCTAGAGCAGCAAGGACGATTACTTTGATTACTAGTCGGTCTCGCGATTAAGCTGTGTCGCCAACGCCGCGATCGCGGCGATCAACATCTCCGGCTCTACAGGTTTAGAAAGATGCCGTTGAAACCCTGCCGCGATCGCGTGTTGAGCATTGATTTCTCCAGCGTACGCGGTGAGCGCGATCGCCAAAATCTGCTCGCCCTGCGGCATGGCTCGAACTTGCCGAATCAGCCCATACCCATCTATCTCTGGCATGCCAATGTCACTGACTAGCACATGGGGTTGAGTCTGGGGCAGCGCGGCTAGAGCAGCGATCGCAGAGCCAACGGAAGTGACGGTCGCACCCGCCTGCCTCAAAATAAAGGCACTCAATTCTCGCGTGTCGGTGTCATCATCGACTAACAAGATTCGGAGATGACTGAGGGGATGGGGTGAGGAAGTCGAGGAAAACTGCACTTCATTTTGCATCGTTTCCTCTTGTTTGAGCAGAGGCAGTTTAACAGTGAAGGTTGCGCCCTGCCCCTCTCCGGCACTTTCAGCCCCAACCGTACCGCCGTGCAGTTCGACCAGATGCCGCACGATCGCGAGTCCTAACCCCAAACCGCCAAACGTTCGAGTCGTCGTCCCATCGGCCTGGCGGAAGTACTCAAACACATGAGGCAAGAAGGATGCGACAATGCCTCTGCCCGTGTCATTGACTTGAAGTTGAGCGTGCGAAGCAGTGTAATTCAACCGAATCTCTACCCGCCCGCCTTCAGGCGTAAACTTGACAGCATTAGATAGAAGATTCCAGATCACTTGCTGGAGGCGAGCAGAATCTCCTAACACCTGTCCGGCAATTGGTTTTAGTAGGGTATGAACTTGAATTGACTTGGCTTCTATTGCTAGTCGCAGGGTTTCAAGTGACGCCTCAAGGGTCGCCTCAAGATTGACCGGAGCCATCTTGAGGTTGAGTTTGCCTTGCAGAATTCGAGAGACATCCAACAGATCCTCAATCAGTTGGGTTTGCAGCTTGGCGTTGCGCTCGATCGTCTCCAGCGCATGAGCCGTCTTTATCGAATCCAACTTGCCAGCGCGCAGCAGCTTTGACCAGCCCAAAATCGGATTCATCGGCGTGCGCAACTCGTGAGACAGCACCGCCAAAAATTCATCTTTGATGCGGTTGGCAGCAACTGCTTGCTCTCGTGCGGCTTGTTCACGGGCAAGCAATTGCTCACGCTCAGCTTCAGCACGCTTCGTTTCGCTAATGTCGCTGACTAGCACGACAAAGCCTTCCACCGTTCCTTGAGCGCCAAAGCGAGGAACATAATTGACATGGACGTAACGAGTGCCAACGGACGCGTAAGGCACTTCAGCTTCAAAGCTGGCTTGCTGCCCTGACAAGACCTGTTCAATATGCGGACGAATCACATCGTAAGCCTCTTCTCCCAAGACCTCGCGCACATGCTTGCCATAGATCTCGTTGGCAGAATGACCAAACCACTCTTCATAGGTGTGGTTGTTAAAGCGGTAGCGTTGTTCTGAGTCTATAAACGAGATCAAGACAGGCAACGTGTTGGTAATCAAACGGAGTTCTGCTTCTCGTTGCCGCAGAGCCTCTTCGACCTGTTTGTGGTGGGTAATGTCGATCGCGGTTCCGATAAAACTCATCACCCGCCGGGACAGCCCTTCCCCCTCGAATTGCGTCAGCCCATTCGCTAATACCCAACGCTCGGTTTGATCAGCCCACACGATGCGGTACTCAATGTCATAAGTCCCCAAACTTCCAGGATCGATCGCCGCGTTGATCGCCTCTGCGACACGCGCTTGGTCATCCGGGTGAATGCGATCCATCACGGCTGAGAGCGGCAGCAGCACCACGTCAGGCGGCTCACCCCAAATCTCGCGCATCCGCTCGTCTAGCTCGACGAGGTTCGTGCCAAGGTCATAGCGCCACATTCCCAGGCGACCTACCCCGATCGCAAGCTGCGCGCGTGCCTCACTTTGACGCAAAGACTCTTCTACTTGTTTACGATCGCTGATGTCAGCAAGTGCGCCAGGAAAGGCGACGGGTCTGCCCTGCGAGTCATACTCAACTCGACCTCGCGCGGCCACCCAGCGCACCTCGCCCGTCACCGTCTGAACGCGGTACTCTGTGACAAACTCCCCGCCTGTCTCGATCGCACGATAAATTGCCGCTAAGATGCGAGGTCGGTCGTCCTCGTGGATCGCATTGATAAACTGCTCTAGCGGTAGACCCATCGCCGCCTCGTTTGGGTCAACGGCAAAGAGGCGAGCGAAGGCTGCATTGACGGTGACGCAATTCTCTAGGATATTGAACCGCCAGGTGTAAATTTCTCCAGCTACCAGAGCAGACTCTATCTGCACATGGGCATCCCGCAACGCTTGGTCGGCTCGCTTGCGATCGCTCACATCGATCGTGACCCCCAGAACTTGATGAGGTATCCCGTCTGCAGTGCGATTGAAAACAACACTTTGAGAATAGAACCAACGCCATGCACCATTGGCATGGTGAGCCTGATATTCAATGCTGAGCACCGCATCCTCTGGCGCTGTAGAGAATTCTTCAAAGTAAGCGTAGACACGCTCTAAATCGTTGGGGTGAACAATGGTCGGAACCACAGCCGTTCCCATTGCCTGAACTTGCTCAGGGGTGTAGCCCAACAAGTCTGTAATTTGGCGATTGGTGTAAGTAATTCGCTGTTCGATCAGATCATGCACAAATAAGATACCAGGCATGGTTTCAGCAATTTGCTGCCGATAGCGCTGGCTTTCCTCTAACTGGGCTTCGATCGCTTTCCGTACAGTGATGTTCTCAAACACTAATCCCAAACATTGATTGGGTAGCGAAAATGCCTTCAAGCTATACGTTCCTGCGGTAATGCCGTCCTCACTGTATTGCACTTCTCCTAAATCGAGCGATCGCCCCGTTTGCACAACGTCGGCATACTGTTGAACCAGCGGCGACTGCACAAGAGCCGGAAAATGCTCTGCCATCCTAGTGCCAATCAGCGATTCAAAATCAACCCCTGTAGCAGCCGAGGCCGCCGGGTTAGAAATTAGCAACCGGAAGGAGCCGAGATTGCAAACGTCTTCTAGCTGCCAGACCACAATTCCAACTTGGACGTCGCGAACGACGCTGGCGTAAAGCTGCAAGCGCTGCTCTGCCTGTTTGCGTTCAGTGATGTCCCGATGAGTGCCCCAAGCTCGCACTAGCATTCCATCTTCAATGACGCCAACCAAGTTATTCAAGAAGACCTTGGGGTTGCCAGATTGATCAACTTCATAAGATTCGGCGTCAATCAGCCGATAGCCTGATCCAATAAAGGCTTTTAGATAGTCAGTATTGTGAGCGTCCGACTGAACGAGAAACGCGCCGAGCTTGGCTCCAACAAGACCTTGAGGTGAAGAAACACCATACATCTGCGCCATCATCTGATTACACTCTGACAGATAGCCATGTTGGTAGAAGCGCTGAATCTGCTCGTCTTCGGAGCAGCAAATCGGCACGGGTTCTTCCAATTCAAAGCACCAAATGGCTTCCGAGCTTTGCGCAATAAATGCTCGATAGCGTTCTTCGCTGCGTTGAAGTGCTATTTCAGCTGGTTTGGGTTCAGTAATTTTCGTTTCATAAGCATTAGCATTGGCAATGACCGTAGCGACATTACTCGCGATTAAATCAAAGAAGCCTCGATAATCGTCATCAAATTCTCGTCGAGGACTAATGCCCAGCACTAGCAGTCCAACGACTGGCTGCCTTGGTCCTGACGGGCGTAAGGGCAAGACGATCGCAGCATCGGGTGCATCCTCCCATCCGCCTTCCGGTAGGGCTTTCAACTGAGCCGTCAACCCATTAATCTGGTGAGCCTGACCTGTGGTTTTGACCTCCGTCAAATGCCAAACATCTGTTGCTGTCGCTAAGTCCACCTGTTGCGGACTCGCGATCGTTCCCGCTTCCATTCCCGCTGTGCCTGCTAAATACGCTCGACGGCCTCCAGCCTCAACCACATACAGCAACGCAAACGGAAGGTCATAGGAGTTTTGTGCCAAGGTTTCTACAGTCAGCGTACAGGCGGATTGCACCGTTTCTGCTTGACCCGTGTTAACAGACAGTTCCCGCAACGTTTTTAGCCTGCGATCGCTCAACACTCGCTTTGTCGTCTCAGTACAAGTGCAGAATACGCCTCCGATCCCTCCACTCTCATCTTGAATCGGGCTGTAAGTGAAGGTAAAGTAGGTCTCCTCGGCATAGCCGTTCCGAGTGACAATCCGTTGAACATCTTCTAAACAAGTAGACACACCCGTTTCTCGGACGCTGTCTAAGAGAGAAGCCATCCTATTGCCATCCTCTGCCCAACATTCGCGCCCTGGCCGACCCAAACACTGAGGGTGATTCGTCTGTTCTAGAAGGCAATAGGCATCGTTGTAGAACCACAGGTAGTCACGTCCCCACCAAAGCGCGATCGGTTGCGGAGACCCCAAGCAGAGGCTGACGGCGGTTCTTAAGCTTTGCGGCCACTCGCTGATAGCACCTGTTAAGGGTTGCGACCCGTCAGCGTTGCCCCACCCGAAGCGTTCCCGCAGCATTGCCCTCATTTCGCCCTCGCCTGCAAATAGACTCTCCATTTCTGCTGTCTTTCCGCCGTCGATCACAGTCCCTCTCTAAAATCTTTAATAAAATACCGAACCGGTCATAGCTGCTGACTCGCGGGGTCATTGGAGACGAAGTGAATTCTCCGATTAAGACGACCTTCAGAAGTGCTTACAACGTGCTCTTGAGACAATTCAGTCAGGCAATGAATCTACTGAACCAAGCTGATAACCTCAGGCTATTGGGGCGATCGACTGCGCCCGAACCTAATTTATCTTTGCATTAGACCACACAAACCAAAGCGTGACTTACACAGATATTGTCGTGGGTTGTCTACCGAAAGTTAGAAGCTCTCGTCTATTGTAAGGTGAGTTAAGTTGTAAGGTGAGTAAGTCAGGCCGCTTCAGAAAATTTCCAAACCAACGTTCAAATCAGTAGGCGCTATGCGGCTCGATTTGTCCGGCTCCACCTAAAGCAAGTTTTTCAAGCTAACGCGATTGTCTTAAAATTTATTAAATTATTAAAGAAGAGTTGCCAAGCTCGGAGAACACACGCGCGATTCATGAGTAACGAAGAACAAATCAATCTATTTGATGTCACCCCTACCGCTCCTGCTAGTTCCCTAGTAGCAACCCCGGTTGACTTTGACCCCGACTTGATCCCCACCAGCGCCAAAGTGCCGATTCCGACCGGGACGTATGACTCCATGGCGAAAATGGCAGAACACTGCAATCACTGCCATCGCTGTGACTTGGGCGAATATCGAACCAATGCGGTGATCGGACGAGGAAATCTTAAAGCTCCTATTTTGCTAGTCGGTGAAGGACCAGGACAAACTGAGGATGAAACCGGATTACCCTTCACGGGCAAGTCAGGGCAATTGCTTGAAAAAATCTTGGCATCGGTCAATCTCACGACAGAGAACGATGTGTTTATTTGCAACATTGTCAAGTGCCGCCCACCCGAAAACCGAGTGCCAACCACCGATGAAGCGAATGCGTGTAGTGGCTACTTAAAAGAACAAATTCGCATGGTTGACCCAAAAATTATTCTGCTGACGGGCGCAACCGCAATGAAGAATTTAGTCGGTATTAAGCAAGGAATTACAAAAGTTCGGGGGCAATGGATTGAGCAAGATGGGCGATTTTATATGCCGATCTTTCACCCCGCCTATCTGTTAAGAAATCAGTCCCGTGACAAGGGCGGCCCCAAGTGGTTGATGTGGCAAGATATTCAAGCGGTGAAAGCTAAGCTCGATGAACTGCGATCGTAACGGCTACTGTATTTCTTGAGATACTGTATTTCTTGAGATTATGACTCTACGGGTGGCAACTTAACAACCACACCAAATTTCTTCGATAGTTTCCGAGCATGTTCAACAAAGTTGGTTTCTCTATCGGTTTGTCTGATAATTGGCAATGTAGTGCCTAAAACGGCAAGAAAATAAGCCTTGATTCTTTGAGGTCTTCTCCTATAAACGACTTTGACCTCATCTTGAAGATCGCTTAAGTAGACGCTGATAATATCTCGACGCTCATCCGGCAATTCTTCTACAATCCTTTGCAGGGCATCGAGGGAGTTAATAATTTGCTCAACATCTTGAAGTAGGATTTGCTGAGGTGTAGATCTAACGCCAACTGACGGTTTAGAAAATTCATCTACCTGCCCAACCGACGCCTCTGCTTTAGCAACTTCATCAGCCGGACTGCTCAGTTTCTCTAACCCTTTTAGCTGCTCTAATATTGCCTTTCCCTTGTCTGTTAGATAGGCCCGAACGATCTGAAACTCTCTCGTACTATTGTCATAAACCTTAGCCACTTTCAGATATCCATCTTCCGCCATCGTGTCTAGATAATATCGAAGCATTTGCATCGATGATCCTAGCGCGCTGGCAATCCCTTCCCCGGAAATTGTTCCGCTGTTGACCACTTGCAGAATTCTGATTTGCTTGTCGTTCAATGCCATTGAGGGGTGCAATTCCTATAAACGCTTTTGAAGTCATCACCTTGGGTTAGGACTGTCATTCTATCCGGTTTTATCCAATAAGTTGTTAGATTTGATCGGTCGAACAACTCCAGCATTACAATCTCGCAACCAAGTCCGAATCGCCTGACCTAAAATGCCCTGACTACTTTCTCTGGGCGGTGATTCGCCCAAAGCACCTTTGGAGTTTGCAGCCACTGGTGCTTTCGGATAGGTGCCGATCTGGCTAAACAGAAGGGCGAGTTGCCACTCACTCCCAGCTTTTGTCAGAAACAACCAGTGAAAGCCTTGAAGATAAACCTCTGTGTCTCTACTACGCGGACGACCCAGAGTTTGCCGTTCTAGCGTCGTAATGAAGACTTGACGCAAATTTGGGTCAGGCTTGCCAGAGGAATTGCCTAAACTCGCAGCTCCATCTGGGCTGAGCGGAAGCGGTTCAAATTCAGGTCTACCTGCGGTGAGGACATAACTGCGATTTGGATTTCCTCTAGGCGTTGATCGAGCGATGACGCGATTGGTGTAGCTGGCGAGATTGCTAAGCATTAGAGCGACAAGCGGTTCGACTTGGGAGGGGCAAGCGTATCGGGGCGGCGGCGCGGCGGCGCTTTTAGAAGCAAACGAGATTAGAACCGTGAGGGTTAAAGACATAGTCTCGATTGCTACGCAAGCTGCCAAAGGCATCGCGAACACCCTCCGTCCCATCGACCTCCGCCAGCCCTCATCACCCATACCTAACCTCCAATTTCCTCACAGATTCGCTCAAACGCTTTAGCTGGGTCATCTGCCGCCGTAATCGGACGCCCAATCACCAAATAGGTTGATCCCGCTTGAATGGCTTGAGCAGGAGCCATGTGCCGCTGTTGATCTCCCGATGCTGCCCAAGTCGGTCGTACGCCTGGCGTAACTAGAACAAAGTCATCGCCGCAGGTTTGTCTTAGTTGCTGCACTTCTTGCGGAGAACACACTGCGCCTGCCAAGCCACTTTCCTGGGCTAAAAGTGCCATGTTAAGCGCATATTCTGGTAACTCTAGCGGCACTTTTAGTTCAAAAGCCAACGTTCGAGCCGAAATACTGGTTAACAGGGTAACGGCGATTAGTTTAGGAACGGGCAAGCCCGCTTGTTCAGCACTGGTTTGCAGCGCCACTTGCGCCTGCTGCAGTCCGGCTTTTCCGGTTGTGGAATGAATGGTGACTAAATCGACACCATATCTCGCGGCTGCTGCACACGCACCCGCGACGGTGTTGGGAATGTCATGAAATTTTAGATCGAGAAAGATGCGCTTTTGCCGCTCTTTTAGACGCGTCAGAATGGTTGCACCACTGCTAACAAATAGTTCTAGCCCGACTTTCCAGAAGGTGACTTGCGGCAGTTGGTCGAGCAGCGCGATCGCATCTTCCTCACTCGCTACATCCAGGGGAACAATAATGCGCTCAGAAATTCCCATACGTTATTCCACAAATCGAACAAATTTATTTTTACCAAGCTGTAGCACTTTTCCGAGCAATTCTTCAGGAGATGCAAAGGTCAGATCGACCTGATCCACCTTCTGACCGTCTAACTTGACCGCTCCGCCCTGAATTTGACGCCGCGCCTCCGAACTGCTCTTACACAGCCCTGTCGCGCTGACGAGATAGAAAATTTTGGACGGAAACTGAACGGCTGAGAGTGAAAACTCTGGGACAGCCTCACTCTGACTACCTGCTCCTTGAACCAGATTGATCGCGGCGGCTTGAGCTTCCAGAGCGTTTTCTTTACCGTGATACTGAGCGGTAATTTCTAGAGCAAGGAGTTTCTGACGATCGCGCGGCTGCTCTGGTAGCTGATCTAACGGCAGATTGGTCAGCCGCTCAAAATATTGCTCAAGTAGCGCATCTGGAATTTTTTCCAGCTTCGAGTACATACTGAGCGCATCCTCCAACAGCCCAATGTAATTACCTAGGGACTTCGACATTTTCTGAACGCCATCGGTTCCGAGCAGAATCGGCATCAGCAGACCAAACTGAGGCGTCTGCCCAAAATGGCGCTGCAGATCTCGACCGACCGCCAAATTGAACTTCTGATCCATGCCGCCAAGTTCCACATCAGACGCGATCGCAACCGAATCGTAGCCCTGCATTAACGGATAGAGGAACTCATGGATGTAGATCGGTGTCCCTTCTTTATATCGCTCCGCAAACCCTTCCTTCGCCAGCATCTGCCCGACTGTCATCGTCGCCAGCAACTCTTGAATCTTTGGTAAGTCAAGCGTCGATAGCCATTCCGAGTTATAGCGCACTTCCAGTCGTCCGGGCGTGTCGAAATCTAGAATGGGACGCACCTGATTGAGATAGGTTTCAGCATTTGCTTTCACCTGCGCTTGAGTCAGCTGACGCCGTACTTCCGACTTCCCGGTCGGATCTCCGATTTGCGCTGTAAAATCTCCAATAATCAACACTGCCGTATGTCCGGCATCCTGAAACGATCGCAGCTTTCGGAATACGGTACTATGCCCCAAGTGAATATCCGTACCCGTCGGATCGATCCCGAACTTAATGCGGAGAGGACGGTCAGCCTGCTCAATCCGTTTGATCAGATTCTCAGTTGGGCTATTCGACTCTGGCTGATCTGGAAAAATTTCACTGATGCCCCGGTACAGCCAAGAAAAATTGGTTAGCATACGTTGTTTGATACAAAACCGCGATACCATCTGCTCTGAGGTAGAAGATGCTTCTCCTTGTTAAAATTCAAGGATTATTCAGCCACACTACTATAATTGGGGCAATCTTTGACCCTATTTCATAACCCTAGCCCACTATATTGGAGAACTGCCTATCCGCACCCCCTCAACTGACTTTCTCACCTGACTTTACAGAAACTTTGTTTCATTTTGGGAAGTCTCATTTATCCTACTAAAGTTATCTTTGATACCCGTATCAAAATCCTGCTTCAACAACCGCCAATTTATAGCTAGAGCATTCCTCCAGCTACCTTCGTTGCCCTTTTGAGAATAGAGAGATCACCGTGTCGTCTAACACCATCAGACAAAAGCAACAGCGTGAACCTGAATCCACGGGTCAATTTATCCGGTCAGTCGCCAAGGTTACAGGAGGAACTCTACTTGGACTCACGATGCTCTCTAGTGCGATCGTGGCAGGTGGGCTGGTCGGCTTAGCCGTCAGCTTCCGCAACTTGCCCGATGTGCGCGTACTTCGAGGCTATACCCCAAGCGAGACGACTCATATTTATGACATCAAGGGTAAACCACTCGCCAGCATTCACGGGGAAGCCAATCGGGAAGTGGTCCCGCTTGATAAAATTTCTCCTCACCTTAAGCGAGCGGTGATTGCGATCGAAGATAGCTACTTCTATTCCCACAGCGGCGTCAACGTTGGGGCAGTGGCGCGGGCGACAGCAGCAAACTTCAGCACGGGTAGAACGGTAGAAGGTGGTTCTACCCTAACGATGCAGTTGGTGAAAAACCTGTTTTTGTCACCCAAACGCGCGTTTAGCCGAAAAATTGCAGAGGGCGTTCTAGCGCTGCGGATTGAGCAGATTTTCAAAAAAGATCAGATTCTAGAGATGTATCTCAATCAGGTCTACTGGGGTCACAACAATTATGGAGCGCAGACCGCGGCGCAAAGCTACTTTGGTAAACCCGTTTCAGAGCTAAATTTGGCGGAATCGGCCATGATGGCAGGTCTAATCCAGTCGCCGGAAGCGCTGAGTCCATTTGCCGATCTTAAAAGTGCTAAGAAGCGGCAGCGAGAAGTGCTGCATCGCATGACCGAACTGGGTTGGATTACGGCGAGCGAAGAAGAAGCCGCCCGAAAGCAGCCCATCAAGCTCGGCAAAATCACGTCATTTCAGAAGAGTGACATGCCTTACGTCAGTGATGCGGTCGTTCAGGAACTTACTAAGAAGTTTGGACGCGACGCCGTGCTGAAGGGCGGAATGCGGATTCAAACCACGATTGATTCTAAGCTGCAACGCATCGCAGAAGACACGGCCAGTAGCTGGATTGGCAGACTCAATGGCATGGGAGTTTACGCCGATCAAATGGCGATCGTATCGGTAGACCCGCGCACCCATTTTGTCAAAGCAATGGTGGGCGGAGTGGACTTCAAGAAGAGTCAATACAACCGCGCCATTCAAGCCTTGCGTCAACCTGGATCAGCGTTCAAGCCGTTTGTCTACTATGCGGCACTGGCGTCTGGTAAATACGGTGCTGACTCGACGGTATATGACAGTCCTGTAGGATACCCAGATGGGTACGACATGTACTATCCCCAAAACTACGATCGCACCTTTGGCGGAGCCATGCCTCTGCGTCGTGCCCTAGAGCAGTCGCGGAACGTTCCGGCTGTGAAGCTGGGTCAAGAGCTTGGCTTAAACAAAATCGTTGAGATCTGTCGCAGCATTGGCATCAAGAGTCCCATTGATCCGGTCATTTCGCTACCGCTTGGAGCCGTTGATTTAACACCAATGGAAATGGCGGGCGCTTATGCCACGTTTGCCAACAACGGCTGGTACTCCGAGACGACGTTAATTGCCCAAGTCAGCGATAGTAGCGGAAATACGTTGCTCGACAATACGCCTCGACCGAGACTAGTTCTTGATCCGTGGGCATCGGCATCGCTCAATGATGTCCTTCAGGGGGTTGTCTCACGCGGAACCGGAACCGCCGCGCAAATTGGGCGTCCGGCAGCAGGTAAAACAGGAACTACCTCGTCTGAGCGGGATATTTGGTTTGTGGGCTATGTGCCACAACTAGCAACGGCGGTTTGGGTTGGTAATGATGACTATACGCAGTTGGGTCAAGGCGCAACAGGCGGTAGCTATGTCGCTCCGATTTGGCGCGACTTTATGTCACAGGCATTACAAGGTGTGCCGGTTGAAAAGTTTAGACCCGCTTCTGACTTCGATCGACCTTGAACAAGTCTTAAACAAATACAGAAATGGACGAGCGAACATCTTGGGCGTTTAGCAAAAACGGTCAAACTCAATCGTCCATTCAAAATCGTTTTCTATAAAAATCTTATTTATCAATTTGTGATTTCATTCGCTCCAACGTTTGATTCATCTGATCAAACATTTGTTGTGGCGTAATACCAAATTGGTTAAGCTGCGTTTTCATCTGCTCAACGGTCATTTGAGCCGTGAAATCTTCGGACAGCTCAAAGCGTTTCATAAAAATTTTGTAGCGATCCATAATGGCTTCCATCTGCTCGATAAACAGAAGTTTGCCTTCGCGATCGAACTTGCCATAGCTGCCGCCTAGGTTTACAAGCGACTGATAATCATCAAACAGTTGCTTTGCTTCTTGTTGGACAATCTCGGAGTCAAAAAATCCCATTGCTCTAAAGTGGCTTGAGTAGCTGAATAGGAGTTGATTGGGGTATCTCAATCAGGCTCTATTGCTTATCTTAATGCAGCCCTCTACTCACGATAAGTAGGGCTTTCACTACCTGAAGCTGGGAAGATTGTTGGCATTTGACTCTAGGGGCGAAACAACCCAAATAAGCTGCGTCTTTTCCTAGAAGTAGGGAGCAACTGAGAAGAACTTCCTTGCAAATTTAATTTTGCGGCAAATTTCAGTGCCAACAGTTCTGTCGGATTGAGTTTAAGGGCTTGACGAAAATGCACGGTCGCCATTCCCGTCATGTTTTGACGCAGATAAGCTAATCCTAACAGCGAGTGATATTCGGCTTGATTGGGAGCAATTTTTAGGGCATCTCGAAGTTCGAGTACGGCTTGTCCCCACACTTCTTTTTTGATGTAGCACTGAGCGCGATCGTAGTGCCGCCGAGCATAATCAATCTCAGAGCCACTCTGATCCGTCGGAGTAAAAATATACTGAGCGACAGGCTTAACGTCTGACGCCGCGACTAATCCCGTCCGTTTTTCTCGAACAAACAAGTCGCCCATCTTCCGTTGCAGGTAGATCAGATTCAATTCGCTAAGCTGTTGGGACACAGGATGAAAGCGCTCCAACGAGCAAAATTGAGCGTCAGCAAGCTCTGCGATCGCTTGTTCATAGAAAGTTTCTACTTCATGCGCAGGTTTGCGCATAAGCTGTTGGGCAACCTCACTCTGAGGCACCAACGACGATCGCAGCAGTCGCCTCGCCTGAAGCCGCAGCGTCGCCATCACTTCAGCCCGCCCCTTTTCCTGTTTAATTTTCTCGTAGGCTGGATTGATCAGCCGCGCAAACAGCCCATTGGCAAAGTCGCGCTCAGCAGGATCGGCAGAGAGATAGTGATCGGGATGCAGCACTTTTGCGATCGCGTGGTAGCGTTTTAGCACCCGCCGATCATCGGCAGCTACAGACACGCCCAACACGGCATAGGGGTCTGAGAGCTTCTTCAACCAGTCGGGCGAGAAGGTAGATGAGCGCATCGAGGTGGCCATCCTCAAGGGTGGGTACAGTTGGGCAATCTACTTTAAAAACAAAATCCGCTATAGTTGCACTCTGAGGGGGTAGAGTATCAAGGCAATCAGCATTAGGGCTTTGCAAGGATGAGGCTATACTTCTATGTACTCAACTTGGGCCGTGTAAACCGGAGAATCGGACGAAATCGACAGCCATGTTAGCGAAACCAAGAAGTCGGAGAATTGCGGCGCTTTTGGCATTAGCAGGAGCGGTTCCTATATTTGGTGGCTTTCATCTTGCGGGGTTGCACAAACTCTATTTAGGACAGCGCTGGTGGTGCCTCATCTATGTTGCATTTGCCCTAACCGGAAGCAAAGCCGCCTGGATTGCCGGCGTGTTTGATGCGATCTTTTATTTAGTTCAGAACCCCGATGAGTTTGATGCGAATTTTAACGAGGGTGAGCTTTTGGAAGCGGGGGCTGGCATGTTTGGAAAAGCCTCTGAGCCTGTCAGTACGATCGCAGAGACGTTACGAGATCTCGATCGTCTGCGAGAAGATGGCTTAATTTCGGAGTACGAATTTGAACAGAAGCGGCGAAAGCTGCTAGAAAAAATTCAGTAAGAGTGAAGGGAAATGGGCTTTCTGAATTGGTTAACGTCTGGCTCAGGAGGAGCGGCTCAATCCCTGAAGTCGCAAATTCAGAATGATCCTTACTACCGATTCCAGTCGTTGGAAGAAATTAAGCTAGCGGCCTCGCTTGGCATTCAAATCGATGTCAATCAAGCCAATGTAGATGACTGGCTAAGACTTCCGGGGCTTTCAATCCATCAGGCTAAGATGCTGGCTCAACTGAGCGCTTCAGGAGTTCAGTTTTTCTGTGCGGAAGATGTTGCGGCTGCGTTAGGCATGTCGGCTCAGCGCATCAAGCCATTAGAACCGATTATGAGATTCTGTTATTACGATCCAGAAAGTTTGGTTCAAATTCGGCGCGTGAATTTGAACACGGCGTCTCCAGAGGAGTTAGCGCAAATTCCGGTCATGAAACCTGTGTTAGCCCGCGCGATCGCACGAAATCGAACAACCAACGGCAATTACAAAAACCTGGTTGATTTACAAGAACGCCTATCGTTGCCCAGCAAAGTAACAGCCGAGCTGATGCATTATTTGAATTTCTAGACTGGATCTACGCATTGGCAAGGGATTTGGTAGCGGATGAAGGCTTCGGGGTTCCAATTAGATGATTCATCTGTTGCAAAATCCGCTGCAAGCACTACACGCCACCAATTCGATCAAACGGAAAGAACCGGAACAACGCTCGCCCAATAATATAGTCTTTCGGCAAGAATCCCCAGACATGGGAATCATTGCTGTTGTTGCGATTGTCTCCCATTACAAAAAAGCTATTCTCAGGAACTCGAACTGGACGCAACGTGTATTTTGGGGGTTCTGCAATGTACGGTTCTTCCACCTGCACGTTGTTGATTAAAACCTTGCCATTCTTCACTTCAACCGTTTGTCCGGGTTCACCAATGATCCGCTTGATGAAGGCTTGATCTTTAAGATATCCCTGTTCTTGTAGCTGGGGGGGTGGATCAAACACAACAATTTCGCCCATTTCTGGATTCCGAAACCGATACGAAAGCTTTTCGACCACTAAGCGATCGCCAATCCTCAGCGACGGAATCATTGAGTCAGAGGGAATAAATCGAGGCTCTGCAACGTACGATCGCACCATCAGCGCCAAAATCAGCGCGATGACCAGAATTTGAATATTTTCCCACCACACTTTCCATGTCGGAGTTGGAGTCGGCGTATCGGTTGTCGGTTCGTGAGTCATAAAGGAAGTTGCAGTGAGCGTTACTGATGAGAGCAGCGCTGGTTGATCAAAGTACTTTCGCTATTCTACCTTTGACAGTTCTTCAAATCCTCTCTAACGGCAAAATGCAGCGGCGGCTAGTAACCTTGAACGCTTGCCGATAACCTTTGCGCCGTTCGCGCCAACCCAGTGTTAGCTGTCTGGTAACAATACAGCTTCAAACTTGGCGCGGATCATCTGCTGGTGGATGTAACCCGGTTTTTATCCAAAACCGTCTTGTTTCTCGAATGGAATCGTTCTCCGGATAACGGGTATCGTTTAAATCAAGACGAATGCAGGTTGCACGACCAATTGGTGTAGTTCCTTCAATAACAAGACCTTGATCTAGCCAGACAAAATGCTCTTCCCACTTCTGCTGACGAGGATTGAAAATAGGAACGATCTCTTGAGTCTCCGAATCAATACCCGCTACAAAGTTGTAACGCCTCTCATTGCAACGACGACAGGCAAGCGCAAGGTTATGAAGGACATCAGAACCGCCTAAAGATTTTGGGATAATGTGATCAACGGTAAACCGATTAGCACTCAACCGTTCTGGAGAATGGCAATACTCGCACAGATATTGAGCACGTTTTCGGATAGCCTGCTTGAGTTCATCACTGATTGGCATTTTGAGCAGCAAGCATCGCGTTGATATGAGTAAAAATGCGATCTAGCTCTCCGATCGCCTCTAATTCAGTGATCTCATCTGGAGTTATCTGATCAGCCTTCTTCTTTTCCAGAAGGTTTTCCATTCGCAGTTGAAGAGACTCACTAAACTTGAATAAATTCCAATCACCAACTTTTTCAAGCTGAATCTCATGAATCAATGAGGACGGTTTATTGAGAGTTGTAACCATTTTCACTCTTATTACGCTGTCATCTATGCTAGAAACCTTGAAACTTAATAGCTAGCAAAATTATAACTTTTTCCCCTTGCCATAACAGCCACCCCAAATGAAGAAGACAGCTAACGGTTCAAATCAGCGGCGGCAAGTAATCTTGAACTAACCACCAGAGGTTTACAACCGACTGCTGCATTTGAATGGTTAGGCAGCGGTCACCAAAGCGGGTGAAGCTGGGGAGTAACCTAACTACAGTCGAGCGATTGCATTCCTTAATTTCTTCTACTCTTCAAAATCGAATGTAATAGATAATGCTGATGAGATAGGGCTCGTTTTTTGGCTCATTATTCCGAGCATAGTTTGAAAATTTGGAGAATCAGCAACTAATCCTTCTTTGCCATCTATGAATAAATCACAGATAAAGGTTTCCATCGTCCAGCCAGCGCCAGATTCTTGATCGGAAAAATTCTTGTTAAATGCATCTTTGATATCCTTGTAAGACGGCGAATAATTAACTTCTTTGTCTTGAAAATTTGCATCTAAAAAAGGTTTTGAGATTACTCGACAACCAACCTTATTTTCGTCAATAGTTGGCCATCCCTCAACCGGAATTTTAATTTCCCAAGGGATTAGCGAAGGATTGTATAAAAGATAATGAAGTGTGATGTTATGATGGCTTGAAAACACTCTCATCGCCTCTTCCTGCTTACTCTTCAGTTTAAGAGCCTTATACTTTGATGCCTCAGAATACTTTAACAATGTTGTTTTTACTAATTCACGATGTTCTTTTTCAGTAACCAATAATCTTCCCAAACCAGCGCGAAAGTATGGATCTTGGGGCTTATATTTTAGAGAACTCGCATAAAGCTTTTTTGATTGAAGAAAAGTTAATTTGCTTCGTGTGATTCTCCCATTTTTTCGGAACATAGCCATTAAGCCGATATCTGCCACCTCCCAAGTTCGGAAATGTCTTCCGCCTCCAATGAAATGTGCATCAATTCTTAATGTCCAATTTGAGTTAAACTTAATAGCTCCTTGCATATGTGCAAAGTGAGATATAAACAATAGATCCAAAGCCTCTTCGTGAGCATTTGGGAACGTTGAAAGCTGAAAAGATATCTTCCTATTACATTCCCAAAAAAGTTGCTTTAGGAAATTTTTAACGTCATTAGGCAAGATGAGATCGGGGCGATCAGTAAAATGAATATATTCTGCTGAATCATTAGATGATTGAACTGGGGCCAATGAATTTTCTGACTTTTCGCTCATATGCTTAGAACAATAATGAAGTTATTCTACTTTTGGTAGTTAAGTATCCTACCAATATTGAGCTTATGACATAAAGCAATAATGCAAGCAATTCTTTAAAGAACAGGATCTAAGGCTCTGCCTAACTCTGTTTAGGCGGGTTTGACCCGTCCTGTTCTGTCTAACGCCCCTAAACGGAATCTTATGCAGATCATCATCTGTATAAGATTCCAAATTGGAACGGTATCCAAGATTGCTGTCTGCATAACACCCTGACTTAAGTGATTAGACAGACAGCGATCGCTATACCGACTCTGTGCGGCAGTTTATGCAAAACTTCATCCGTATAGTAGGGCGAACGCATACGTTTCTTCATAATTTGCGGGAAGGTTTAGAAGGCTGAGA